>PGXO01000001.1:300000-404548 GCA_002839185.1 Synergistetes bacterium HGW-Synergistetes-1
TATCTGTTGCAAAAACTTTAAATTTGGACATGGATAAATACTTCCTTCCTTATGTATAAAATTTGCTTATTATTCGATATAAAGTTCAGGGTGACGGACGTTGAAAACCTTCAAATGGTCCCGGATTTCCTGAACCTTTTCAGGGTTTATTTCAACAAATATACCTTCTTCTTTATCTGAACCTTCATAAAGAACTTCACCCCAGGGGTCAAGAACCAATGAATGTCCGCCGAAATCAGTACCTTTTGAATTCCCCACTCTATTGCATGCGACAACATACATCATGTTTTCAATAGCACGCGCTTTCAGGAGTGCGATCCAGTGGTCAATACGACAAGTCGGCCATTCAGCTGAGACAAAGAGCACTTTGGCTCCATGAAGAGCGTTGATCCTTAACCATTCGCAAAACCGGATGTCATAACATATAACACAGCCTGCTGTTACTCCTCCTACCTCAAAAAGACATTCCCGTTTTCCGCCGTTCAAATACTTATCTTCATCCATTAACGGAATAAGGTGGACCTTATCATAGTGATTTATATATTCGCCTTTTGGGTTTATTACCTGAGCTCTGTTAACTGAACCTTCCTGAGTTCCGGCAAGAACAGAACCGGCAGCAAACCATACATTGTACTTTTTAGCGAGTTCGCCCAAAAATTTTGCTGCCTGCAGGCCTTCGGGATCAGCATATTTTTCAGCTTCTTCAATTGCATACCCTACATCCCAAATCTCCGGCAGAACAATAAGTGTTTCTGTTTCAGACGGTTTGAAATATTTGCCCATCCATGTCTCAACATTTTTGTAATTTGCATTCCTATCACCGAGCTTGATATCTATTTGAGCAATTCCAACACGCAGCAACCTAATGCCCCCTCTTTAAATCCCCTCAAGTACTCAGGGATCAATCAATATTTTCATGTTGTTACTTTATTTGGTATTCCAAGTTATGTCAAGTACACTGAATACATAAAGAAATATTGTTTTATCTTTAGTACACATATGATAAAAAATTAACAGACTCACTCCTTTGAAGGAAGAGAGAGCCAAGGAATAGATTTCTAACTTGTCGTTATTTGGGAAACAATACTATTTACGATAGATTTACGCGACATGTTTTAGTCGCAGCTTCACACAGTTTGAAAAACCGCACTTCCGCCGGCACATTTCCGGCCGCTTCCTTTGCCACATTACATGCCACACAAAGTCAGTTATAATTTACAATGAATACTCGAACAGACCATTTAGTGTTTTCTTTGAAAATATGATAGGTTATTTTTTAAGGGGGTATGCTTATGATAGAGATTTTTAAAATATGCGGCGTGCTGGCAGGCATACTTATGACTATAGCCGGATTCACTGGTTTTTTCGGTCCCAGCCTTAGAAAAAAGATCAAAGGGCCGGCGGTACTGAGGGTCCACCGCTGGTGCGGGATAGGCGCGGTTGTTTTCGGATTGACGCACGTGATCATTTACTTGCTATATCTTGGATAAAAATACGTAAGGAGGAATTTTGACGATGCGTAAGATCGTGAAGTCACTTTTAACATTGATGATCGTGATCCTTATCTGCAGTCCTGTATTTGCACATCCCGCTGAAAAAATGGAGCTTAAATGGGATGAAACGGCATCTGCTCTGGATGTCTCGATCGTCCATCCGGTCAAAAATACTGTAAAACACTATATAAGCAAGATAGTGGTCTCTGTCGGTGGAAAGGTAATGGAAGAGAGGGTCCTCAAATCCCAGACCGATCCAAAAACAGAACAGGCAGTATTTGAGATCAAAGATCTTAAAAAAGGATCAAAGATAGAGGTAGAGGCGACCTGCAACGTATTTGGAAAACTTAAGGGAAGCATAGTGATCTAACCGCAAGTCATTCATATAAACCACAAAGCGGCTGCCTTCTCGGGCAGCCGCTTTTTTCTGCTGTAATTGCTCTTATTTTACGTTAACGGTGAACATGTCTCCGGGTTGTCCTATGCAGACAACATAGCTGCCTTCAGGCACATAGACCTCTCCATCGTCGGTAATGCTGTCGAAGAGAGCAAGCCTTTCTGACTCCTCTCTCAAAACCATTACCCTGTCCTTTTCGGGTTTTTCGAATGAAAGGATAGAACCGCTGCCTGTCCTGTACCATTCATTGTATCCCTTTTCACCTATCATCACCGAGTTCCGGCCACTCTTTAAAACCTTGGTCTTTTCGGCATCAGAGAAAAGAAATATTCCTGATTTGACCCATAAAGTACCATCGCTTTCGAATATCTCAAGTTCCGACTGGTCCCGGAAAAGAGGCGCAGCATATGTTGCACTGTGGTCATCCTCGACTCTTAGCGGGCTCATAAAGGTCAGGTATCCGGGCAACTCACTGTATGTATCTGAAGATACCATAGCTGTCTCCCTGTATAACTGGATCGAAGGCGTCAGATTTCTGATAAGCCATATTTTATCCTTCATATCCGCCAAAAGTTTCTTTGGTTCTTCCTCCTCTGATACTTTCTGGAACATTAAATTGTCAATTCCATAAAAGGGGTCTTTCTCGGCAATAAAGCATGAAGTATCCCGATTTCTTATAAAGTATCCTCGCAAATCTTTTTCAAACGAGTAGAAAGAGCCTCCGTTATAGACAAAGGACATCAGCACAGGCCCCTCTTTTCCCGCCGGGACTTCATCCCCTTCGGGCAGCAGCTGCAAAACCTCCATTTTCTTTCTCTCCTTGTTAAACCTGATCCTGACAAAGGATCCGCCGTTCGCATAGAGGCCCTGAAAGGCAGAAAGCTCGGACGGGATGATCTCCGGGTCAACGGGCTTTTCTTTTTTCCTCTCTTCGGGGACAGGAAGTCCCTTATCCTTCATAAGAGCATTCAGGACAGGTCTTGTGACTGCTTCGCCGTTCAGCTTTCCTGATATGCTTGCCGCAACAACAAGCCTCTGCTCAGGTAATACCTGCAGTCCGGTGGAGTAAGCTCCGGTGCCTCCGCCCTTTGAATATACTTTTATGCCGTTTTCCTCATATGACGGAAGCAAAGAATAGTCCCAGCCAAAAGAGTCCATTATTACCTGTCCGCGAAGCCCTGCTGAAAAAGGTGTCGGCTGGCTTTTGAGTATTTCTTCGATGGAGCTTTGGGATAGTATTTTTTTCCCTCCCGGGGAGAAGCTGTCGCCAAATCTGCAAAGATCCTCAGCAGTCGAAGAGAGGCCTCCTGCGGCGTGTACAAGGATCACTTCAGGAGGATATTTCTTCCCAGTTTCAGGATCATAAAAATTTGAGATGTTTCCCGCCGACTCACCTATGCTTGCACCGGTGTCCTTCATTCCAAGAGGCTGAAAGACCCTCTTTTCAAGGAAATTTAAAAATTTCTGGCCGGAGACCCTTTCGACGATCATCTCTGCAAGGGTGAATCCGTCATTGCAGTAGATCCCCACAGCGCCAGGGTCATGCTTCAGGTTCGATCTCTTCATCCTTTCAAGCAACATCTCGTAAGGTTCACCTTCAGGATCATATCCAAAGAGAAAAGTCGATCCCGGCAGGCCGGAAGAGTGGTTGAAGAGCATCCTTACAGTTATTTCCCTGTACCTCTGGTCCTTCATTTCAAATTCAGGGATGTATTTCACGACAGGATCGTCGAGGTTGACCTTTCCCTCGTCAACAAGCAGAAGAACAGAAACAGCAACAAACATTTTGCTTGTTGAGCCGATGTTGAACCGTGTTGATCTGTCTACGACTCTGCCTGCCTTTCTGTCAGCAGCACCAAACCCTTCAGAATAGACTATTTTTCCACCGTCCATCACTGCCACAGTTGCAGAACTTCCCTGTCCTGACGTGATGACTTTCCAGACTGCTTCGCGAGCTGCCTCTTTCGTATTTTGATAAGATGTTGATGAGGCCCCCGCTTGAGGTATGGTGATAACGAACATAAAAGTAAATATTAAAAATTCGATAACGATATTTTTAAATTTTGTCATCTTCAACATCTCCTTATATTGATTTACCTGGCAGGAATAATCAAATCTTATTTTTTCAACTTATTTACTATATCCCCTTTAATTTATACATCCTTTTTGCCAAAAATCAAGCTTCTAATTTTAATAAGCATATATTAAACTCTAGTTTCTGAACCTTTCTATTTCTTTATTTTATAGACGTGATATCATAATTTTATCGTTGACCGATCTTGAGACATTACCGGTAAGAAGGGGTGGAGCATCCAATGTCAACAACAGAAGAATTCATGGTCTATCTTACCGATCAACTGAGAGACGCCGGCATAATAACTTACAGGAAAATGTTCGGCGAATATGCTATTTACTGCGATTCCAAAGTTATTGGACTGGTCTGTGACGGGCAGTTTTTTCTTAAAAAAACAGATGCCGGACGTAGGCTTCTTAAAGAAGTATGCGAGGCTCCTGCGTATAATGGTGCAAAACCCTCATTTCTGATAACATCCACTGACGACAGGGAGTATCTGACAAAACTTGTCAGGGCGACCTGCAGTGAATTGCCTTTTCCCAAACAAAAAAAGAAAAAGGTAAAAAATAACTGTCACAACGTGGAGTATGTCTGCTACTGTTCAAAGGTAACAGAAAAAATGATCGCTGAAGCAGTCAGGGATGGAGCCGACTCGCCGGAAAAGGTGATTGCAGCTACAGGCGCTATGAAAAACAGCAACTGCAAAGTCAACAATCCTAAGGGTACCTGATGCTACGGTGAAATAGTCAGGGTGTTTGGAAAACACCTTATAAAACAGGAAGCAAATAAAAGCAAAGAATAAGGAGTGATAATGATGAAAGTAATTGCCCTGAACGGAAGCCCGAGAAAAGAGGGAAACACTGCTTACGCCATTAAGCTGATGGCAGAAGAGCTGAGAAAAGATGGTATAGAAACCGAGATAATAGAGATAGGTCATTTAGCAATTCATGGCTGCACAGGATGCGGCTACTGCACAAATTCAGAAAAGAACGAATGTGTTTTCAAAGATGATCCTGTCAACGAAACGGCTGCAAAGATACGCGGGGCCGACGGACTAATCCTGGCCTCCCCCACTTACTACGCCGGGATAGCCGGTACGATGAAATCATTCCTGGACAGGCTGTTCTATTCAAGTTCCAGACATTTCAAATACAAGGTTGCGACCGCGGTAACAGCCGTAAGGCGTACCGGAGGAATAGACACGCTGCACCAGCTCAACAACTATCTGAGCCTTGCACAGACTGTAACCCCGCCTTCCCAATACTGGACCGTCGTATACGGAAGATCGGAGGGAGAGATGATGCAGGATCTGGAGGGCATGCAGACCATCCGTAAAAATGCAGGGGCTATGGCATGGCTGATAAAGGTCATCAATGAGGGCAAAAAGACCATTCCTCTGCCTGCTGAGGAAAAGCGAGTCTTTACTAATTTCATCCGCTAGTCTTGTCATCCTGACTGCAGAATGGACAAAGATAAAATGAAGAATAACTATTATGCGCAAAGTCTAAACGCCAAAATGTTATGGCAGGTCTATGACACTGCGATACCAAGGATATCCCGGTACCTTGAACAAGAGATAGCCTTTGTACGTGACAGGCTAAAAAAAAATGACGACGTGCTTGAGCTGGCCGCCGGTTATGGCCGGATCATGAAGGAGCTCGCGCCATTTGTGAACAGTATTACCGGCATAGAGATATCCGGCAACAACGTAAGTTTTGGGGAGGAATATCTTAGTGGCATCCCAAATACAGAGTTACTGACGCTGGATGTCCACGATATTGACTACTGCAACCGTTTCGACGCTGTGCTATGCCTCCAGAACGGACTTTCCGCTGTAAGGGCAGATGTCCCGGAGGCTTTTGCAGTAAAAGTAATAAAGGCTCTGAAAAAAGGCGGCAAAGCCTATTTCAGCACTTATCACCCAAATTTCTGGGAACAGAGGGTCGCGTGGTTTCAGGAACAGTCAAGGAAAGGGCTGATCGGAGAGCTCGACATGGAGAAGACAAAAAATGGAGTCATCATTTGCAAAGACGGCTTCCGTGCCACCACACACTCCATAGCCGACCTTGAAAAAATCGGGCGCTCTACGAACTGTCACTGGCAGATATTTGAAGTGGACGATTCAAGCATATTCCTAGTCATTGAGAAATAGAGATGAAAATAGACATGAAAAATGGCTTCGATCAGCGTCGGAGCCATTTTTCATGTCTAACTGTATCTTTTGGTTGTTTCAGTGGTTTCTTTCTTTCAGGAACTGCTTTTTTTGATCCATTTCTTAGAAAGACCTTGGGTAGTTTTTACCTCTTGTTCTTTTGAATTTTAACGCTCTCTTCATAGTTGATTCCACGGCTTCTCTGTTCCGCCATAACAAAATCATAGAGTTCGTCGGAAGCGGCAAGCTTTTCGGGCGCAATAACGCCCTTTTCTTTTATCAGTCCCTTTACGATTGCCTGTGCGAATATCGAGCATGAAAAACCCGTGCAGCGTCCCATAGAGTTTTTCCAGCTCTTCTCGTCAAAGATATCCCAGAGATCCCACGTGTAGGTTACAAAATCCCTTCCTTTGTATCCGGAAACTTCGACCTGCATTATTGTAAGATCCCTGTCGCCCTTTTTCGGCTCCATTTTCCACATTGGAAACAGAAGGTCACAGGCAATATCACGCGGAATTACTTCAACCCCGCCGAGGTTCCGCTTTTCTTCGTCAAATAGTCCCATCTCGCGAAGAAGACGCATCTGTGCCACATGTCCCGGCCATCTCATCGTTCGTTCCTCCATGTTTTTCGCTTTAATGTTTTTTATCAGGGAACGGAGCCCGTCAGTGATGAATGTCTCTAGGAGTCCCGCTTTGGGAAATTCCTTCTCGTAAAGCTCTCCCATCGCCTCGCATACTACAGGGCGGTGGTCCTTTACGTATCTTGCAGGGCGGGTATATTCCTCTATAACATCCGCAGCGGACCAAGTGATCTGATAATTGAAAGGCGGAACAGGTTTATGAGGAATCCCTCCCACGTATATCACTGCATTTTCCACTTCATCCAGAAGATGAGTTCCCCTCCCGATGAGAAAGTTGGACATGCCCGGCGCGACTCCCATATCGGGAACCACAGTGACTCCGTGTTCCTTTGCCAGTCCGTCAAGCTCTTCGAAATCCTCCGGCATAAAGGAGATGTCAGCCATATTTTTACCCGACTTTATGACGATCTCCATCATTTTTCTCCCGAATTTTCCTGGAACTCCGGCAGTCACGATATCCGCATCCCTGACTAACTGGGAAAGGCAAACTGAATCTGTACAGGAACAGACAGCTGTTGTGATTTCAGGGTGATCCTCTCTTATCGATGAAAGCGTGTTTTCGTTAAGATCAACTACAGTTACATCGAAACTCCTGCCCATGTCAGCGGCAATAATACTGCCTACCAGTCCTGCTCCGATCTGAACTGCTTTCATAAGAACACCTCCGCCTGCAGAATATTAACTTTATTTAAGTCTGAATCAGCACCGTAAGTCCCCTGTCATGATCTGCTGTAGTTCCATACGTTTGAATCTTTGAGTGGCTGGGGGTTCCCGGTTATTACTATCCTGTCGTCTTTAAAATCTATTTTTGATATTCTTACAGGGAAAGGGATCCTCTCCCTTTCTATTAGCGGGTTTATTCTTTGAAGAAGCTGTGAAGTCAAGTATTCAGGCTGTTTGACTCCCGCAACGAAGAGCGTGGTGTCTGTTAGACAAAGGCCCTTCTCGTTAAAGGAGAGTTTGGAAAGGACCTCCATCCTTATGTTGAATGTAAAAAGGAATGTTGCAACGTACGATCCTGAGACACGTATGCCGTTCTTTGAAAAATCGCATTCAAGGTTTTTGAATCCCTTAATGTCTTCCATCTCTTTACTCGTGTACTCGGTAAAATCTTTTTCAAGGAGCACGACTTCCCCCCTTGAGTAATGGATCAGGTCTGCAAGCTTGTACTTATGGTTTTCATCATTTTCATTAATTTCGTTTGGAGGCTCTTTCATCATTGCATAGAGTGAAACGCTCTCTATCCTTACACCTTTGATAACTATCCCCGTCGCCTTGGCATAAAGGAAGCTCCCTCCCCCTGTCGCCTGGACTGTAAGTTTTTCAGGGTCGAACTCTTTTACCAGAAGCTTCCCAACTTTTTCTTCTATGCGCTCCTGCGCACCTGATATTGATGGAAAAATAAACAATGCTGCAATGACGAACAAAAAAACAAAAAGGTACGTTGAACGAGCTTTTAAAAGGTCAGCAGAAACGTGCATTATGTCTATCAATCCTCTCTGCAGTCGGCATCTTCGAACATTCTACCACCCAGGAAATACTTCAAATTGGTATTATGTGCAAGAACCATCTCGTAATATTCCATATTTTATTTCTCTGAAGAATCTACATAAAAGTCCATCCAAATGTATATTCTACTCTGAAAATCATCCATTTTATTATTGCTCGTTCAAGTTTTTATGTTTTGATATAGAAACTTTCCTTTACTTAATGATCATGACTTTCATCGACACTCTGATGTAGTTCTCCTTCAATTCTGTCAGATCCGCGTTTTTGAGCCTTATACAGCCCTCTGTGACGTTTTTCCCGATCGAATCCGGATCATGTGTACCATGGATACCTATGCCTTTCCATGGAGTTTTTAATCGGATGAACCAAGGACCGTATGCCCCCTTTATCATGCCCTTGCCATCCCTGAAGTCATGTTTCCAACCTCTTGAATTCTGTATCTGAAATACTTCAAAACTGCCCTCAGGAGTCCTCTTGTCCCCGGGACGCTCTTTCTGTCCCGAATTGTTTCCAACTGCAACAGGGTACTTCCTGATCGTTTCATCGCCCTTCATAACATATAAGGTGTGTTCTCCCTTGACTATCTTCAGCCACAGGGTATCGTTTTTGCAGGAAAGGCCGGGGGATACGCTTTCGGGAGCAGCATGAAGTATCTCATGCCCTGATGAGAGAATGATGAAAATTGAGAGAGGGATCAGGCAAATAAGTTTGAGTAATCTCAAGGTGCTTTTATTGTTATCCATGGGATCTTCCTGTACTCCTCTACTATGAAAACATAAAAGCCGTGGCCTTTTTCACCCCTGTCCCGGGCAGCCTCTGCAGAATGATCGCCTGCATCATGCGCAGAGATCAAAAGCCTTGGGTCGGTTATGGCAGACACATGCTTAGCTCCCCTATGAAGCTGTCTTTCTGATCTTGATTACCGATCTGTTTGCAATGGACTCCCAAGGCACCTTCTTAACCGATGACTTCTATGACAATTTTAACATCTCCACTGCCCCTTGTTTTAAAGGGATCGCCTGATAAAGTTAATTCACCGATGTAAAGAGGTGTCGTGTGAGGTAAAATATTATATATGCAAAGGTCACGAAATGGAGGGCAGCATTATGTACAAGTTCAAAGCACGGTTTATTAAGAGTTTAATTTTTACGCTGGCTTCACTCGTCATCCTTGGGGTCCCATTACCATCACATTCTGAGATCCTACAGAGCAGATCATTGCTTGGCATGTATATTTCAGGTCAGGAAAGGCTGATAGTAAGAGAGAACAATGGAATACTTGAGGTCCTCTGCGATACTGAGAAGGAAGAGGAAAAAATGTTTAGTACATATACAAGTTTTCCGCTCATACAAACAGGGGGAAATAAGTACTTATTATTGAACAACAGTCCGATGAAAAATGAACGGCTGAAAACCGAGTTCACCATAGATGCAGGTGGCAATGGATCTTCTCTGCTTGTCGCCGGAAAAGAATTCCAGAGAAAATTTTTCGACGTTGAAAGGGGCAGGACATTCAAGATCAAGCCCCTCATGGGAGAAGAGGTGCTTAGGAAACGCGCACTGGCTGCCGAGCCTCCTGCTGAGCCCGGAGAATTTTTTAAACCGGACCTCATCGAGCTGATAAGCATAGACCCCACAATAAAAACAGATATCCGTTACGCAACAGAGAATAACTTCATGGGTATCCGCCTCTATGATCAGCCGCGTGCTTTTCTTCAAAGGGAAGCTGCAGCTGCCTTGGTAATGGCAAACAGCAAATTTTCTAAATATGGTTACGGACTGATCGTCTACGACGCATACAGACCCTGGTACGTGACAAAGATGTTTTATGATGCCACACCTGACCACCAAAAGGATTTTGTGGCAAACCCGTCACAGGGTTCAAGACACAACCGAGGAGGCGCTGTGGACGTTGGACTCTACGAGCTCAAAACTGGCAAAACGCTTGATATGGGAAGCGGATATGATGAATTTTCAATTCGAGCCCACCCTGATTATCCGGGAGGAACATCTGAGCAACGAGAGCTGCGGGATAAGCTTCGTGTAATAATGGAAGGAGAGGGTTTCAAGGTCTTTCACAACGAATGGTGGCATTTCGACTACCGGAAGTGGAAGAAATATCCGATCATGAACCTGAGATTCGAGGAAATATGAATTATTTCCGGTTCATAATTGCACTAAGGAGGGATGAGCATGTTTGAATTCATCGACAGGATCATCAAAGCGGCCAACAGGTATACGTTCTGGGACTACTTCTTCCTTAAAACTACGGTCCTTGTTTTTGGTATATTGATAGGCACATATTTCGCAAGCTTTTTTATTGACCACACGCTCTTCCTGTGGCTGGTATTTCTTGTGACATATGTTTACATAATGTACAGGACTTTTATCAAGCACATGAAATGATGATCAGTCCAGAAAGTAATGGCAAACTAAAGAGGCACCCCAAAGGGGATGCCTCTTTAGTTAATAATTTAGGATCAAAAGCATATATTTCTTTTGTTTATGATCAGTCTTCTATTCCGGCGTACTCTTTGGCTTTTTCCAAAGCCTTGAGCAACTGCTTTTCATACTTGGCCGGCACATCAAAACTTTTGAGCTTTTCCATATTGAAGATCTGCGCCTGATCCATGCTGCCAGCGGAAAATCTGCCTCCACCGCCACCACCTTTTGACCTTTTGCGGATTTTTTCAAGCTCGGAATTCAGAGCCCTCAATACCTCTTTTGCCATAGTTCTTGAAGGGTGCTTCGAGTCTTTGCACAGTTCTCTTATCTCTTCGTTGATCCTTTTTGCTTCATCGTACAGCATAATATATTCTCCTGTTCTCAACAGGGAAAAGCCAGTTGTTTTTGCCTTCTGCCTAAACCCCTTATCGTTCCAGCTTAATTTTTTCAACCTATCTATTATAAACTTCCTTGATGTAAAAATGGAGTACCGTCTTTTTAGGATACCATATTTCTCTTACTTTTTCATTTTTATCGGACAATATCTGAAAATTCAGGGTAAAAAAAGATGAGAGATCTATTATAAGACCTCCCATCCTTATACGTTCCTGTCCGTTTTTATTTTATAAAAAACGGGCAACCAGCGCGCCTTAATTTTTAAAGCTGGATCTCAAATCTTTTCTCTGCTCCGTTTCTGGAGATCGATAATGTTATCAATGACTTTGACTGGTGTCTGTTTGAAATGTAGTCCATGAACCAGACTGGATCGAAGTTTCTGGTTTCATATACATCCACCTTCAGCAATACATCTCCCGGCCTTATGCCGGCATAGTATGCCGCAGTCCCCTTGCCGACTTCCCTGATGATCATATGTCCGGAAGGGCTTCGCATCGTTCTTTCAAGTTCAAACCCGGCATATTGCAGGGTATCTCCCTGATCAGATACGATAATCGCAGCAGGAGTATAGCTTGGGGCTACAGGTACCTGACGGATTCCCTCCGAAGGAGCCGGTATTGCCTGGCCTGCGGGCCCGGAATAATAATCGCTCTCCTCCGCTGAAAGTGAATATTCCGGAACTGATATGCGGACATATACCTTTCTGTTCTCAGGAAGGAAAGTATAAGAGATCTGACTGCCATCATATAAACCCGTGACTTTTAATACCTGCAGTCCACTCCTTTTGTCAATATTTGTCCTCTTTCCCTCTCCATCCCAGGTTTTCGCAATAAGTGCAGCAGCCTGTTCTGCTCCAAACTCTGAAGCCATTTTTGAAGCACGGTCTGCCTCTGTTTTTGCGTTTTCACTTATTCTTGTCTTAATGTCGCTTATCTGTCTTTCACGCTCATAACTGTTGGAATAGGAATAGTCGTTCCTGCTTGGGTTTGAAAATGGGGCATTCGCAGACGGGGAATACTGCGGGGTCCTGTTCATGTTTGAAACCATTGCTCCTATGAGCAATCCTGCTCCAAGACTGATCCATATGTCATTGTTATTGTAGTACCTATAGTTCCTGTAGCGGGGATAGTCGTAATATCCCGGCCGAAAGTAAGGACGGAATATCGGTCTTGGCGGAGGTCCCGGGTGATGCCCTGGCCTGTGTCCGGAATAAGGTGCCGCCTGTGCCGCAGGTACAGCAAACAGACATATCATCACTGCGATAGAAATTATTCGTGACTTCATCTTCAAAACACCCCTTTGCAGCAAAGCCATAAAATGGCATAGACAATTAAAATCAACATGCCACTCTTCGAATATATCTCACTGTTATCTATATATTTTATGACAGAAATGTGTGATTTTTGTGTGGATTTTGTGTTAGCGTTTCAAAAAATATAAATATCTGTTTTTCTGCAAAAACCCGCTGCAGCTCCTGTTCTTTTTTATAGATCATTGAGGCCTTTTACAACAAAACAGCGATGCTTACTTTAAAACATATTATTGTTTTTTGTAATGTCTTTTTCTTTAGAAAAGATAAAAGTATTACTACGACTATTATTTATATCATTAACTGATCATATTTTATTTTTTAAGCGGTGTTTACTGTTGACGTTGTTCTTCAAGTACTGTAATTTATAATAAATAACTTCACGGCTGCAAAAAAAGGAAGATAAATATATTATGAATCGCAATCTGCATGACCGGCACAAAGAAAACTCCTTTGTCAATTCAGCCTATGACTCTATGTTCCACTTTACAGAAGAGGCCATAGCCTTATTTGATACTGACCTTAACATTGTCAGATCAAACAAACATTTTGATGACCTTGCGCTCCTCTATTCAGCGGCACAAAAACAAGGAAGTATTTTTGACCTGATAACAGACAAAGATGACAACAGAAGCTTTTTATCAGTATTTGATGATAAGATTCTGAATAAGGAGATCACTCTAAAAAGCCCCCAGGGAGAAGATATTCGTATTCTTCAGGTAAGAATGGGCCCGATAAAAGATAACGGAAAAATTATCGGAGGTTATTCAATATTTATTGACATTACCGAGTTCAGAAACAGAGAAAACCTGCTCAATAAGCGCTATATACTAATATGTAACCTGGTCGATAATGCCAACCTCGGGATCGTAATCATCGGACAGGATCACAAAGTGATAGAATCCAACGATCGTTTTTGTGAAATGATCGGATACTCACAAAACGAGATAACTGATCTCCATTCATGGGATTGGGAATATCTTATTGATGAAAATACGATAAGGCAGGGGTTCGCCGACCTCTCAGAGATCCACTCCACTTTTGATACTATCCACAAAAGAAAAGACGGTACAACCTATCATGCTGCTGTCTCCGCCTCCGGCTCAGATGTTTTTGGTGACGGAAAGGACGTTATAATGTGCATCAGTGAAGATATCAGCGCAAAAAAAGAAATGGAAGAAAAACTGAGACTCAGCGAGACAAAATTCAGAACCTACATAGAAAATGCTGCAGATATGATCCTGACTGTGGACAGTGACGAAAAGATCAGTTATATCTCTCCTAACTGTGAAAAAATATGCGGTTTCAAACCAGAGGACCTCACTCACAAAAACATTTTTGAATTTTTCATGGCTAAAAAGAATGAGTCTGACGAAGACAAAAATCCATTCAGCTCAGCCTTCAAGAGCGATAAGATCGAATATCGTACTTTTAAAATAAAGCACAGTGACGGCTTTTTACACTGGTACGGAGTAACTATTTCCAAGACAAGCGATGTTAACGGCAAGGATATTCTTATCTGCAACACCAGGAATATCGACCAAAGCATAGAAAAAGAAAAGAAACTTGTACATTTAAGTCTCTATGATCATCTTACAGGTATTCCTAACAGGGCCTTTTTCGATGCTATGTTGGAAAGATCTCAGGTGAGCCGCCATAGACCTTTGTCGCTTCTCATGTGCGACCTTGATTATCTGAAAACGATAAACGACACTTATGGTCATGCAAAGGGAGATGAAGTACTCCAAAAAACTGCACAGCTCCTCCAGTCATCTTTGCGCAAAGAAGATTTTATCGCAAGGATAGGCGGAGACGAATTTGCTGTCATTCTCCCGGGAGCAGACAACAAAGAAGCGCTGGTTGTTATCGAAAGAATATCCGAGACTTTCAACGATTACAATTCAGACAAGAGCGGTTTAGCAATCAACATATCGATCGGTTTTTCAACTGTAAAAGACACCGAAACTTCATTAGAGGATGCCCTATGCAAAGCAGACATGAAAATGTACAGTCGCAAACAGGTGAATAAATCACTCGCCGAGCTTTGACGCACTATTCACAAGCTCCTTTTTGTAATATAATTTAACGGTTTCTTCAATATATCACCATCCTGCAAACAACTTGGGTGATTTTATTTATGTTTAAAAAGACGGTAGGATCTATGCGCCTGAACAACAGTGCTTTTAATAAATATTTTTTGGCGGCTTCATTGATATTTTTTATTTTTGCAGCTAACCACATCTACAGCACCTGGAAAGAATACATGGCCAGGGAGTTGTCTTATGCCGTAATACTGGCGAAATCAACAGGAGCTTTTATATCTCAGGACCAGATCTCTTCCCTATATCAAACAAACGACCTTGAACATAATGACCGGTACATATTTTTAAAAAAGAGCTTACAAAAGCTGGAGAACTCTGTTCCCCAAGTTTCATCCGCATACCTTCTTACAAAAAAAGACGGTAAGTTACACTACCTTGTTGATTCTGGAAACAGGGAAGAGATGAACAACGCTGCGGATACAACTATCTTCCCTGATGAAAAAGAAGAGCACATTCTGCAGTTCTTTGAAGGAGAGACTCCCTCTCCCGCTGCTTCTGTCCACAATGACGGGGAAATAACCAGCGTATATGCCCCTTTACTGGATGACATAGAAGGTGATGCCGCAGCCGTTATTGGCATAGATTATTACACTAAAAATCTCAGGGCAGAGGCAATGAAGAGGGTCTTAAGTTCAACTATGACTGTCCTGGTACTCTTTATACTCCTTCTCGCTGGTTACATGATCATCATCAAAAATGTCTGTATACAGTCTATCGGTGAAAAACTGCAGGAAAGCGAGTACCTTCTGAAAAATGTCTTCCAGAGGATACCTGTTGGTATAGCAGCAGGTAACAGGTTCGGGAATTTCTCTGAGATAAACCCAACCTTTGAGAAGATAATCGGATGGTCAAAGGAGCAACTTAAAGGCTGTGACTGGAAAAAAATTACACATCCGGATGACCTGTCCCGAAATATCGAAAAATACGAAAAGTTCACTAAAGGAGAGCTCAGCGAATACTCTATTGAAAAAAGAGTTATGAGATCTGACGGCTCATACTCCTGGATTAGCTTCGAAGTAGCGGCTCTTGCCGAAGCCGGGGAAGATGACCGGCTGTACATGTGGATCATCCAGGACATAAATGAGAGAAAGATAGCAAAAGAGGCCCTGGAAGAAAGTGAAAGGAGCAAATCTGTGCTTCTTTCAAACCTGCCCGGAATGGCTTACAGATGCCTTTATGACAGAAAGTGGACTCTGCTTTTCGTTTCAGAAGGATGCTATGAACTAACAGGATACAGACCGGAAAACCTGGTAAACAGCAAAGACCTATCCTTTAATGACCTTATCAAAGAAGAGTACAGGGAGATGCTCTGGCTTGAATGGGGAAGGATCCTCGCACAGCACAGCACCTTCAGGAGCGAATACTTCATAACAACTGCGTCAGGAGAGAGCAAATGGGTGCTTGAAACAGGACAGGGCGTTTATGGCCGCGACGGAAGCGTAGAAGCAATAGAAGGGATAATCATCGATATATCAAACCTCAAGAAAAAAGAGGAAGAGATCCAGTACATAAATGATCACGATCATCTTACAGACTTGTACAACAGACAGTATTTTGAGAAAAAACTGTCTGATATGAACAGAAAAGAATACCTGCCTCTCTCTGTCCTGATAGCCGACATAAACGGACTTCACCTAATAAATGAGGCTTTCGGACAGTATGAGGGTGACCTGGTAATAACAAAATCAGCAAGGATCATCCAGAGCTGCAGCAGGAAAAAGGATATCACCGCCAGGATAGGCGGAGATGAATTTGGGATCATAATGCCGCAGACCGGTAACGCGGAAGCTCACAAACTGCTCGACATAATTAAAGAGGCATGTGTCAGATACAATGAGAACAACAGATCTAAATCGCCGGAAATAAATATATCTATGGGTTACTCCACAATAGAGGAAGAGCTCGTGCTTGTCGAAGAAATGTTAAAAACTGCCAATGAATATTTGAGAAACAGAAAACTTTTTTCACAGCAGAGCTCTTACAGCGACATAATCTCATCCATCATGACAACAGTTTACGAAAAATCACAGGAGACTGAAAAGCACGCAGAGCGACTTGCAGAACTCTCCACAAGGACCGGCAGGATGCTCAACCTCATGGAGAAGGACCTTGGAGAGCTCCAGCTTTTGGGAATGCTCCACGATATTGGCAAGATCGGAATTGATGATAAGATCCTGAACAAACCCGGAAAGCTGACCGAAGAAGAATGGATCGTTATGAAAAAACATCCTGAAATAGGCTATCGAATTGCAAGGGCATCACATAAGCTGTCAAGAATTGCCGATTACATCCTTTCGCATCACGAAAGGTGGGATGGAATGGGATATCCGAGAGGGTTGAAGGGCGAGGATATACCTCTCCTTTCCAGGATACTTTCTGTCGCTGACGCTTACGACGCCATGACTGAAGACAGAATATACCGCAAAGCACTGTCCAAAGAAGAGGCCATAGAAGAAATCAGGCGAAACTCAGGAAGCCAGTTTGATCCTATTATCGCGAACATATTCATCGAGAGCGTCCTTGGGGAAGAAAAAAACTGATCCCAGGGAAAAATTGAATTTAGCTTCACTTCACTCTTTCCGAAAAACATCAAGGACTCTTCTAAACAGCGTTGCACAATTATTGGTGAGTATTATAACTGCTGCAAGCTGTTATGCTGATAATGGACGCACGAACCGACTGCACATAAATTGAAGTATTAATATAAAAGTTATTAACCATATCATGACTTTGATATGTTCTCAAATGAGATTTCGGGTGATACTAACAATGGCCAACAACACATGCCAATCAATGTTAATATGCCTTGACAAAAATATAATGCAAAATTACAATAACACCCAATTAGCTAAATGATCAATAGGTTCACTCAAAATAATTATTAAATTAAGATTTAATTAGTTGGAGGTGGATTCAGTGAGATACGACTTATGCTTGATTTTTACAGTTTGCTGGTTTTATTATTTTAATATCCACGGCGGAATCCCCTCTGATTATGACGGTTAAAATACCTCAATTTGTAGTCAGTACGGGCTCTGCCGTTTTTTATACGGCGGGGCCTTTTTTTATGCATAAATACGATCTTGCACTGCTAAAAACAGCAAACATCGCTTTTGCTAACTGAAATTTGATATTTGACTAATCCTATCAGAAAGAATAGCTCTGTCTGCTATGTGTAAAATTCTGGCTAATTGTGAATGGTTTGTATCTTAGGGAGGGATTTATAGAAACAGAATGGAGCAACATTTTTAGACCGCAGCGGATAACACGCTTTCAATTCCAATTTAATTTCAAAAGCAGAGAGGAAGTTAAACTAATGGCAAATGAAAATAAAATCAATATTCTTACGTTCTTTATGAATTACGACTGGTACAAAAAATATCTGCTGCCTGGATTCATTGCCCAGTCCGTGCTGGTGGCCGGAGGATACGGCACGGGGCGTGAATTGGTCGAATACTTTGTACAATACGGCCCGACAGGCGGACTTATGGGAATGGGGCTGACCGCTGTTTTATGGGCAGTGCTTTTTGCATTGAGTTTTGAATTTGCACGCGTCTTTAAAGCCTACGATTATCGCACTTTTTTTGAGAAGCTTATAGGCAAGGGCTGGGTTATTTATGAGGCATCGTTTATAGTCCTCCTTTTCCTGATAATGGGTGTAGTCGGCGCAGCCTCCGGCAGTATTCTAAGAGATACTTTCAACCTTCCGCCCATAATAGGATCGGGGATATTTCTGATAATGGTCGCTTACCTTACTTACAGCGGAAGCAAACTTATAGAAATAGTGATGTCTTGGTGGTCATATTTGCTGTATGCAGTTTATTTTTGTCTTTTATTTATAACCATCACGAAATTCGGCGGTTCAATTTCGGCAAACTTTGCAGCAGATATAGTAAAACCGGGTTGGCAGATGGGCGGATTCAAATACGCTTTTTATAATATCGCGGTCGTATCAACGATACTTTTTTCACTTAACTATATTAAAACAAGACGCGAAGCAATAATATCAGGCGTAGTAGCATCATTGATCTGCATTGCACCCGCACTTATGTTTCACATGGTCATGTCCGGCTTCTATCCTGATGTCTTGGGCATGGAAATTCCGATAAACGGTATCGTTGCAAAGCTGGGGGTTAAGTTTTTGCTTGCTGCATGGCTGATCACTCTTTTCGGGACAATGATAGAAACAGGCGTCGGGTTCTTCCATTCTATAAACGAACGGATAAATTCAACGCTTGTTGCCAAAAGAGGCACGGGGATGAGTAATCTGGCCCGAGGCGCGGTAGGCACGGTTCTGGCAGCAATTGGGCTGATAATCTCAAATTTCGGTCTTATTGCCCTTATAGCAAAGGGCTACGGCACTATAAGCTGGATATTCTTTATTCTTCAGGGTGTAGCACTCTGCACAATTGGAGTCTACAAAATATACGAACACGGCAAGGCTTCTAAGTAAAATAAATGCCTCAGGCATTCATTTAATATGAAATGGGGTGCTTCTCATCTGGAAACCAAAATTCTCGGAAACACTAATTGAAGCGGAACAGCGCAGCTATGCTATGAGTGACCCTGTCAGGTACCCTGAGGACCTACAAATAATAGACTGTTCGCTTGGCACAAACCCCTTGGGTG
Source organism: Synergistetes bacterium HGW-Synergistetes-1 (assembly GCA_002839185.1). NCBI lineage: Bacteria > Thermotogati > Synergistota > Synergistetes bacterium HGW-Synergistetes-1. Next base: position 319,149 of record PGXO01000001.1, read on the forward strand.
CCCCAAAGTGCCTTAAGAGTCTTATTCTTTCACCGGACTTCTGTAATCTCTGCGATTACCCTGACCCTGAGCCATACGACTTGAAAAATGAAATATCCTGTGCACATCAGGCATGGAAACTCAGTACAGACCAAATACTTATCGGAGGAGGGTCAATGGGGATCTTAGTGACACTCGCACGTCTGTTGATCTCTAAAGGTACGTTTTTATCCGGAATCTCCCCGCAGTTTACAGATGCGGTCGTACAGTGCCTCTGCAACGGAGCAGCCTATCATCCGGTGCAGCTTGAAGCACCTGACTACAGGATCAGCATTGAACCGCTGCTGGAAATAATGAAAGAAAACCAGTGTGTCATCTACCTGGACAGACCAAACAACCCAACTGGACAGGTAACAGCGCTGAAAGATGTAGAAAAGCTCGCTGCGGCAGGAATGGAGAACAGTTCATGGATAATTTCGGATGAAGCCTACGGTGATTATCTCTCTGATGAAGAATCAACAATCATGCTGAATTACCCAAATCTGATTACCTGCAGGTCTTTTTCCAAGGGGCTTGGCGCAGCAGGTCTGCGCATAGGATACGCGGTTTCAAATGACAGTATGCTGTCTGCTCTTTTCAGAAAAGCACAGCCTCCGTTTGTTTTAGGCACAGCAGATGCCCTGATGGGAATCAGCGTTGTTCGCGAGAGGGAATTCCTCGATAAAACACGCAGCTACGTCCAGCTTGCAAAGACAGCCGTAATGAATGTACTTAAGGAAAAAGACGGATTTAGTGTCGCGGATACTGATATTCGTGTACCAATACTGCTTCTTTCCCAAAAAAGCGGTAATCTCGCCGTCCGGCTCGCATCAGTCGGTATTTCGTGCGAAGCCGGCAGCGGTTTTTTCAGCCTGGACGACACTTCGGTACGGCTCAGGGTCCCATCACCAGATAAACTTGAAACTTTTCTTGACAGAATAAGAACTCTTTAACCTTCAGGCAGGACAGATCGATTATCATATCTATCGTTGACGATCGTTCTGTCCTGCTGCCTGAACGGCCTCTCCTCAAAATTCGGGTCTCTTATAATAGGCTTGAAACATTGTCACCCCGCCTTGATACTACTATTTCTTTGCTTCAAAGCTTGAGTAATTTTTAAAGCTTCGTTTCCACTTTTTCAGTACAGGCAAAAGTAAAGAAACCACCTGGACATTAAAATTCGCCGCTAAAATGATCTGTGCTGTCAAATCCATTTTAGCGGCGCAATCAATTATCTCTTCAAACAAAAGCGAAAACGGTCTGTTGTTTGACCTATCTTACTGTCACTGAACAGATGTGGTATCTAACGGGCGCGACAGATCCTTCCCAGGACCTCCTGTAAGCAAGGAGAAGGTCTGATTTCCCTGTGGCAAGCGCGTTGAACTTCCATATTTCGTTTCCTGAACTTCCTTTCGCGTGCCCTCCCACTTCGCTTTTTTCATCCTGCTGCTCCATTATTTTTTCGTTGAAAGAAAGAATATCTTCCCGGCCCGTTACTATAACTGTCCAGGAATAACCGGTCGAAGGGTTGGAAGGAATCCTTACAATGTAATCTGATCCTGGTGATGTCTTCGCAAATTCGGCTGTCAGCGAAAGGTTTTCATTCTCAGGAAACTTAAGACCCCCCATGCGGACTGTTTCGGAATTAGATTTCGTCATGCGTACTGCAAAAAAAGTTCCCGGAGCAATACCTGAAACATAAAATTTACCCTCCCGGTTAGAAACAGCCTGTCTTAAGGTTTTGCCGTCCCATATATTGACATCGACACCTGCTGCCGGGGCTCCGTTTTGATCGGTGACCATGCCTTCCAATCTGTTCTCTGAAGCTTCAGCAATATTTATTACACCCACTGCAAGTACCAGCAATAACAAAGAAATTACAGCAACGTGTCCAACCTTCATAAAAACACCTCCAGTTCTTTTCTTTTGGCCTTTTCATAAATACAGTAGGATGATTGGTTTCATCAATGTCCTGATTATATTTTAACTATCTGATATGCCGCATCTCTATTATTACATAGGGAAAGATAAGCATTTGCAGCAAAGATCTGTTTTTTTTTGATGTATCTGTGCCGGTTATTATTTTGTCAATTCATTCTTATCCGGCATTTTCACTGAATTTATAGCCAACTCCTACTTCTGTCGTTATTAGTCGACGCCCCGGCCCATCGTTATCGATCTTTCTTCTTATGTTTGCCATAAAAACTCTGAGCGTTTGGTAATCATCAGTAGTTGCCGTTCCCCAGACTTCTTTTTGTATGTGCCTGTGGGTAAGCACTTTTCCAGAATTTTCAACCAGGAGCGAGAGTATTTTATACTCGATCGGAGTCAAGTGCACCTGTGCTTCGTTAACAAAAATTTCTCTGCATTCGAAATCAATTTTCAGCTGGCCGGATTCAAACACCTTTTTTGATTCCAATTCATTTTTTTTGTGTCTTAATGCCACCCTTATTCTTGCAAGAAGTTCGTTGATATAAAATGGTTTTGTAATATAATCATCTGCTCCCATGTCAAGTGCTTTAACCTTTTCTCCTTCTTCTCCTCTGGCTGAAACAATTATTACAGGAACTTCCGATGTGTCGCGTATCTGTTTAAGAACTTCTGCTCCATCTATGTCCGGTAAACCAAGATCTAAAATCACAAGAGATGGCCTTTCAGAAAGAAAGACTGAAATACCTGAAAGCCCGTTTGGGGCTATTGAACATGCGTAACCATGTGTTCTGAGCGCAACTTTGAGAAAGTTTTGAATACTTTTATCGTCCTCAATGATAAGGATGTCAATCATTTTCTTTCACCCCTTCACAAGGAAGCCAAAAAGAGAAAACCGTGCCGCCAGAGGGGCGATTCTTAACGCTTATAGTGCCTCCGTGAGCTTCAACTATGGATTTTGCAATAGAAAGCCCGAGTCCGGTTCCCCTTGCCATATCCCCACTGCCGGCATTTCCTGTCACAAAATTATCAAATATGTTTTCCTTCAGATCTTTCGGTATGCCAGGTCCATCATCAATAACGTCAAAGACCGCTTTGTTTTTTCTTGCTTTAACTCTGACAATTATCGAACTTTCCGGATCAGTGTGTTTCAGTGCATTGTCCAAAAGATTTACAAGAACCTGTGTTATCAATTGACCGTCCATCGGGACAAGCATGATGTCTTTGGGTTTTTCAACTGAAAGACGGTGTGAACCCAAATGCTTGCTGGAATGTTCAACTGCCGCATTGATAACATCATCAACGACCTCATTGCTCCTTTTTATTGGAATCTTTCCGTCCTGGATCCTGGTGAGGTTTAGTAAATTTGATACCATGTCGTTTAGCCATGAAGCATCTCTCTCTATATCACAAAGGAGTGATTTTGTACTTTCTTTATCTAGCGTTTCAAAGCTATCTGCGAGAAATGAGGCACTTCCGGCTATTGATGTCAGCGGCGTCCTTATGTCATGCGAAACGCTTCTTAACAGATTGCTCCTGAGTTTTTCTTTTTCTATCTCCAAACGGTTTTCCTCTTCTGTCTGTCTCATAATATTATGTTCAAGGGCAAGTGCGGTTTGGCTCATGGCGGTATGTAAACACAATGCCTCTTCTTTTGAAAGTTCCTTCCCTTCCATTTGAATTTCCAACACACCTACTGTGTTGTGGCTGCTTTTAATTGGCAGCCACCTTTTATCACTACTGCGAAACTTAACTTCGCGAAATCCGCAAGGGATAGAATTTCCGAAACACCAGCGTAATTCCTCAAAAGACTCTTTTGCTTCTTCAGCCAGATATATCCTGCATTTCTTAGAGACAAGACCAGTTATGCAATTTTGACTATACCTCACCAGTTCATCTTTATCTGAAAGATTAAGATAGCCGCTTGCCATTTTATATAGTTTGTTTGTCATTTCCTCATTTTTACGGGAAATTTCAACCTGGTTTTTAAGTTTGGTGGTAAGAGTACTGACCAAAAAGGCTGCAGCAAGAAATATTGCAAGGGAAGCGTAGTGGTTTGCATCATCCATCATCAATGTGTAACGAGGTTCCGTAAAGAAAAAATTAAACAATAGCAAACATAAGACTGCGGACAGGACTCCCCAAAGCAGTTTTTGTGTTTCGGTCACTATTATTAGAATAGAAACTGCGTATATCATGAGAATATTCTCAACACGGAGCCCTATGTCGTAAAGTGTTGAAGAAATCAGAGTGGCGAGGATTATTATTGTCAAAGACTTTAACAAGTCATTAACATGGGGATCTTCGCTAAATTGCACATCGTTGAGTCTCGTCATATTCATCTCCTGAATGGTTTTTTTATTCCGCTTTTTATCCTTATCGCTGCCATAAGTATCACGAAAATTTCCAATCTGCCTAAGATCATTCCAATCGTTGATGTCCAAAGAACGACCTGCGGCGCAGACGAAGAAGCAAGACCGGCAGAAAATCCGACTGTACCAAGCGCAGAAGCGAATTCGAACATAGAATCGCCAATGCTATGGCCACAAAGCATCAAAACAAAAGATCCTAAAAGAAAAATTAATAAATATATGACTACAAAAACATTGACCTCATTAAGATATTCCGGACTAATTATTTCTCTGACTCCCATACGTTCAATTTTATTAATTCTTACTATGTGTCTGTCTCCGAATTTTAACTGAATATTCCACCATATTTGTTTCATCATTATCCAGATCCTGAACTGTTTAATACCGCCTGCAGTAGATCCGGCTCCCCCACCAATAAGCATCAGCAGAGTAAACATAAACATCAATGGCGGGCTTGTATTTTCAAAAGAAGAGACCGTTTGAAACCCCGTAGTGGTCAAAGCTGAAATGACCTGGAATAACGATTGCCTGACGGCAAAAGACAGATTGCCTGAAAATTCTTCAAGCATAAGAAAAGCACAAACCGGTGTACACAAAGATATCAAAAGGATAGTCAGCATGATTTCACAATGCTTGAATAGTACCCTGAATTTTCCTTTCAACAGCAGGAGGTGGACAAGAAATCCGGTTGCACCCAAAATCATCAGTATTTCAGTTACAAGCTCTATTTTCGGATTGTCATAATATCCTATGCTTGCTGACTTAGTCGAAAAACCCCCAGTCGATATCGCTGACATTGAGTGGTTCAGCGAATCAAAAAATCCCATTCCACACAGATAATATAGCACTGTACCGGCTGTTGCGTAACCGACATAGATCAAAATTACAGTACGCACAGAGTTTGCCAGATTTGGCATCATAAGATCTGTATGTCCTTCAGCCGTATATAGGCGCATACTGTAAATATCAGGCAAAATACTTGTGACTACAAGGATCAGCCCAATTCCACCAAAAAAGAGCATGATACTGCGATACATAAGGAATATTTTTGGAGCATTATCAACATTTACAACAGAAAGCCCTGTGGTACTAAAACCGCTTGCCGCCTCAAATACCGACTGTGATAATGAATAATCTCCTGATAAGACAAATGGCAGAGATCCTGCAAAAATTACTGACAGCCAACCTAAAAAAACAATTACTGCCTCATCATTTTTTTTGAGTCGTTCTCTCCTCTTTTGGGACAAAAGCAAATTGGTCAAATAACCGATCAATATTGTCATTACTCCCGGTACTATAAAACAGTTTGCCATATTGAATTCTTCAGGAAAGAAAAAAAGCGTGAACAAAGGCAGCAAAATAACGAAACCAGCTAACATCCACAATTTACCTATGATGCCGAGTATTGTTTTTAATGAAAATGTTCTGTCAATGTAATTCAAGTTGTCACTTTCTTCCGGACAAAGCAAGCTCAGAAGCTTCTGCTGCCTTAGACGAAGATAACATTATCAGCTTATCTCCTGGCAGGATCATAGTATTACCCTTTGGTATAATTATTCCTGAATCCCTTATAACACATGATATTATGCTGTCTTCGGGTATTTCCTTGATTTCTTTAACATATTTGTTAGCAGCAGGACTCTCCTGACTTACAATGATCTCGCCTAAAACTATTTTCCCTTCTTCTATTGGCAAGGCTTGGATCATGTTTTCAAGAACGGCTGCATTTTTCAGCATTTCTGCAATCAGGTAAGCTGAACTTACTACATGATCAACGCCAAGTTTTGCAAAAATTTGTACATTTTTAGGATTTGTAACAGAACACAAATTTTTTTCAATGCCAAGCATTTTCTTCCCCATCTGGCATATAGAAAGATTGTCGGCATCTTCACTGCAAAGAGAGATCATTATGTCAAATCTTTCTATCTCAGCTTCAAATAATACAGACAGATTTCTTGGGTCGCCTATTATTACCATTAGCTCCTTAAATTTAGAGGCCATTAAATCGCAAAAGTTTTTGTCTTCATTTATAAGCACTGTTGTGTGGCCTTTTCGGATCAGCATTTCAGCGAGAAATTCTGATTCTGTAGCCCCTCCTGCTATTACAATTTTCATTTATGTTCTTCCTCCCTTGAAACCCCACTTTTCTTCCAAAAATCTTCCAGAGAAAGTTCGAACGGACAAATAGGAACAATATTGTGACCCAGAATAAGATCTACTTTATCCTTTTCACCTAAACGGGCGAAGACTCTTTTGACATTGAAAATCCTGCTGGCGATCTGCGCTATGAGGCTGTTAACATTATCGTTGTTAGTACAGGCGATCAACATGCTTGCCCTCTCGATCCCTGCTGTACGAAGGACATCAATGTCTGCTGCGTCTCCGACTGATTGAAATCCGCCGTACGATGATGAGAGGTGGCTAAAAGATTTTTCGTCTTTGTCTATAACAGTTACATCAAATCCACTGAGAGAGAGCGAATCAGCTATCGCGGAACCAAAACGCCCCGAACCTGTTACTATGATGTATTCGCTCTTTTTAAAAAACATCACAAATCCTCCTGTATATTAATCTCTTTTAAGATAATACAAATAACCGTATAAATATTGTGTAATGATTTTCTCTTTTTGTATAAAAATAAGATAAATATGATTGGTTTTTAAAAATAATTAATAGTGCAGAATTTAGTTCTCAATAAGGTACCCTTCATGCGCAACATCCTGATGAATGGCCCGCATCATGCAAAGAAAGCATTTGCTGTATAGATCAATTCAGTATTAAGGACTCCAAATGGAAAAGAGGCTCGTTTTGGGACCCATAGTCAAATATTTAATTATCTAGGCGTGTAAGGATGATTGGGGTACTTCACAAAAGTAATCCATACATACGACAGGCACCGTTTGACGCTTACGATCCACAATAGATAACAGACCATCTATTCCCTTGCTCATATCCGTAGAGCCGCATATGAGATAAATCTGCTTGCCTCGGTGATCAAACATAAAAAATCTCACCCTTATGGTAACTTGCTGGAGAGACTTTAGGTGAAGAATATTATTACTCACAGGTACGGATGGTTTGACGCTTACCTTACGACGCTTACGGTCTTTCACCGTCTAGTCTGCGCACATGTCGGGCGCACCACTAAAAAAACCTCCGAACAATATCGGAGGTTTTTATTTAAAATTGGTGGCGCTGACTGGATTTGAACCGGTGACCTGTCGGGTATGAACCGAATGCTCTAGCCAGCTGAGCTACAGCGCCAAAAATGTTAGCGGGATCAAAATCTTTTCAACATTAACATAGTCCGTAGGCTCCATGACTTCATCAAGCTACCCGTTAGTCAGTCCTCTTGAGCAAGAGTTCTGATCTCCCGATTTATGCCTGTAAGCAGAATGTATAAACAACGATTGCCAATCGATTTTTGCACTGTAGAGTACATTTTTAAAGTTCGATCAGCTTTCAGGCCTAGTTACAATTCTTGCCCCTGTTTAAACCCGCCTGTCAAAAAATACGGTTTATGTGCGTTTTCCCGCGTCACGCAGAAGATTTTAACTCAGTTTCCTGAATAAAGCAACACCCAGAAATAACTGTGTGTTGTTGATCAGCGATATTGTCATGGTGTAACTCGTCAGGGAAAATGTCATCCCCTCTAATAAAGATAAAATGAGAGGATGAAAATAAAAATGAGCAACCCTTCGACTGGCCTCGCTGCTCTGAATGAGAATATTCAAGAGTCTATAGAGCTTAAACAAGTAGACGCTGTCCACTCGTTGTGCCCGATACTAACTGAAACAACCTTATTACGTTTATCTTTGTAAGACGAAACACATAAATTCTCGCAAAAAAACATCAGAAAGTTGCTTTTAGTCTTACATTTCTGATTATCTTAGAAACCTCGATTTACTATTTCATTCAAGCAATCAGGTTAGCGTTCACAAAATCCCAGTTTATCAGGTTTTTGATAAATGAATCCAGATAATCTGCGCGTTTGTTCTGGTAATCCAGATAATATGCGTGCTCCCATACGTCTACCGTTAAAAGGGGCTTAACGTCTTTGGCGATAGGTGTGTCTGCGTTGGAAGTCTTGATGATTTCCAGTTTGCCATCTTTTTGAACAAGCCAGGCCCAACCGCTTCCAAACTGACCTAGAGCCGTATCCTTAAATTTTTTGGCGAATATCTCGTAGCTTCCAAAATCCAGATTAATCTTCTCCCCCAAGGGACCGTAAGGAATACCGCCTCCTGCAGGCTTGATCGAATTCCAGTAGAAGGTATGGTTCCAAACCTGTGCGGCATTGTTGAAAACAGCCGTTTTGTCATCTCTGCCTGAAGTATTTTTTATTATGTTTTCAAGTGTTTCTTGCGAAAATTCAGTGCCTTCAATGAGTTTGTTCAGATTCTCAACATAGGTATTATGGTGCTTGCCGTAATGAAAATCCATAGTTTTGGAACTGATATGGGGTTCCAGCGCATCGTTTCCGTATGGGAGTTTGGGCAGCATAATCATTTTATCAGACCATCCTTTTTTGTTTTGTATTTTAATTATAATTTAAATTGAAACACTCTAAATACTATTTGTGGCTGTTAATAAAATCGTCTAACTCTTTATTGGCTTTTTCTTTTGCGTAGCCATACTTTGTCTGAAGAAGACCCACAAGTTTTTCACTTTCTCCGTCTATCACCATCACTTCATCATCAGTAAACCTACCCCAGGTCTTTTTGACATCTCCCTGAATCTCATGCCATTTCCCTTTGAGAACATCTTCATTCATGATCCATACACCAACCCTTCATTTAGCGACGCATATGTAACACTGCTAACATATTTTCATATTATAACAACAATGTAAAATATAGTCAAAAAATTGTAAATAAAAATCAAAATATTCAAAAAATTTGTCAATTGCAAAATTTACTTCATCACTAACATAGACTCAATAACCGAATATACCTAAATCTGACAGGACTGCTGTTAAATGTTTAATTGTTGGATATCAGAGATAGAAGTATCCACTAAGCCATCAGGCTGATGGTTTTACGGAATCTATTCAGCGCGATCATGAAGAATACAGCCGCTATCACCGCCATAGCAAGAAAATTTATCCATACATCCTCAATACCCGCACCCCGGAAAAGGATCCCCTGCCCGGCAGCAACGAAGTGTGTGCTTGGCGCGGCCAACATAATTTTCTGAACAAACTCCGGCATGCTCTCCCGTGGGGTCTGGCCTCCTGAAAGCAGCTCCAACGGCAGCAGTACCAACAGAGAAAGCATCCCGAACTGGGGCATTGAGCGCGCCACAGTGGCCATAAAAATACCCATTGAAGTCGTGGCAACAACGCAAAGCGCTGCTGCACATAAGAAGAGCAAAACAGAGCCTTGGACAGGAATTTTTAAAAGACCCTGTACAACGACTGTCAGCGATATTCCTGCGCTGATTATAACGACCAGGCCCATGGACCAAATCTTGGACAGCATTATTTCAATCGGCGTAACAGGCATTACAAGCAGATGTTCGATCGTGCCGTGTTCACGTTCACGGATAAGGGCGGCTCCGGCAAGTATGATTGAGAGCATGGTGAGGCCGTTGATAATTTCAGACAAAGCTCCGAACCAGGACTGTTCAAGATTAGGATTGTAACGCATGCGAAGTGCCAGGCTTACCTTTGGTTCTGTGCTTATTCTGTAACCCTGAACAAACTCACTGACCTCTCCGAAGATCACCTGCTGGATATAACCGCTGCCTGTAAATGCCTGAGTCATACGGGTTGCATCCACGTTAAGCTGAATTGCCGGTGATTTTCCTGCAATAAGGTCGTTCTGAAAATCCGGAGGGATATCCAGTACAAATGTGTATTCGCCGGCATCCAGTCCGGGATCTACCGCTGAAAGGGGGATCAGCACAGGAGAAATAAATTGCGGTGGGTAGAAGGCGGAAATGATGCGGTTTGAAAGCGCGGAATCATCCTCATCGACAAAGGCAATAGAAACATTGTTCAGTGTCTCTGGCATCAGAGTCGCAGCGATGTATATCTGACCGGTAAACATGAAGATGATCAGAAACAGCATCATTGGGTCACGCGCGAGGCTCCAAAGTTCTTTAATCCCCAGACGATAAATATGTTTCAGACTTGGCATTTTCAGGACTCCTGTTTCTTAAGAAGCAATATCGAAAGGGTCATTATGACCGGTACAGAGATTAAAATATAAAACAAATAGGGATACAGGCTGGAGAAACCCAAAGCTTTATTGAACACTCCCCTGCAAATGCTAATGTAGTAGGTCGCCGGATAGATGTGTCCGACATAAAATCCTATCCCATCAAGGGAGGAGACAGGATTTATCATTCCTGCATACTGGATAGCCGGGATCATGGTAATAATTATTGACATGAACATAGCTGCGATCTGGCTCTTCGTTAACGTTGAAGAAAAGAGGCCAATGCCTGTGGAAAATGTGACAAAAAAGAGTGTTCCTATTGTCATTGCCATCAGGCTGCCCTTTATCGGAACGTTAAATACCGTTACAGCCAGCAGAGTCATCATTACGAAGTTAAGCATTGCTATGGCTATATACGGCAGCTGTTTTCCTATGAGGAATTCGGCACGGCTTACAGGTGTCACATAAAGGTTGAGAATTGATCCCATCTCTTTCTCTCTTACGACCGACAGCGCTGTGAGCATTGCAGGGATCATAAGGAGCAGCATTGGAATGACAGCCGGTATCATTGACGGAAGGCTCTTTACGTCGGGATTGTAGCGAAACCTGGTTTCGATCACTGCTGAATGCCCTCCCGCTGTCTGCAGGGGCTGTCTCATTGCCGTCTCCTCCAGCCAATTCTGGTGCATGCCCTGTACATAACCTCCTACTGTCTCTGCACGCATAGGCATGGCTCCATCCACCCATGCCCCTATCTGTACATTTTTTCCATGTTTCACATCGCGGGAAAAATTAGGAGGTATTTCAATGGCCATGTTGAGTTCTCCTGATCTCATGCGCCGTTCCAGTTCCTCGTAATTTGCTATAGGGGGATACTCTATGAAGTATCCTGATCCTGAAAGGTTCAGTGAATAATTCTGGCTCAGCACCGTCTGGTCACGGTCAAGAACCGCGTAAGTTAAGTTTTCTACATCCAGGCTTATGCCGTATCCGATGACAAACATGAGGATAATAGTTCCAAACAGTGCCATAACTCCACGTACAGGATCACGCATTATTTCAAGTGATTCGCGAATACAGTAGCTCCAGGCACGTTTCCAGTTGAACCATTTATTATTTCCCGGGCCGCTGTCATTATGGTCAGGATTTTTAGCCGGTCGCTTTTTTGTGACAGAGGCAGAAAGAACAGCCTCGTCATCTGAATCAGCTTCTTTCAGGTAACTGATAAAAGCCTCTTCCAGGGTCGCAGCACTTCGCTTCCGTATGAGGTCAGCAGGTACGTCAGTGACAAGGACCTTTCCCGAGTGCATGAGGGATATCCGGTCACATCGTTCTGCTTCATTCATAAAATGTGTGGAGACAAATATCGTGACATGGTCGTTTCTTGAAAGGTCTATCATTAATTGCCACATAGTGTCGCGTGCGATCGGATCGACCCCTGAGGTAGGTTCGTCAAGGATAAGCAGTTCAGGTTTATGCACCATTGCCACAGCAAGTGAAAGACGCTGGCGGATCCCCAGGGGCAGATTATCCGGCATCGCATCGAGAACTTCTCCCAGACCAAAGCGCTTTACCATTTCGTCTACCCGGCCGGGGATCTTATCTTTCTGAACTTTAAAAAGTCTTGCATGAAGTATAAGGTTCTGGCGAACGGATAGTTCTGTATAGAGGGAAAAGAGCTGGGACATGTAACCTACGCGGCGCCGAGTATCTATGTTTTTCGCACTGACTTTGTGTCCAAAAAGAGAGGCCCGACCTTCTGAAGGCTGCAGCAATCCGGTGAGCATTTTCATAGTGGTCGTTTTGCCGCAGCCGTTTGAGCCAAGGAATCCGAATATTTCCCCGCGGGTGATCTTCAGGCTTACGTGATCAACGGCAACGAACTTGCCAAAGCGCATTGTGAGACCGACTGCGTCAATGGCAGTTCCAGAATTTTCGTCCATGACAAAAGGCGGAATGACGATCTCGCTGTAGCCCTTGCGTTTTTCCTCGGGGAGCAGGGCAATGAAGGCTTCGTCCAGCGAACGGGATTTAGTTCGCTCGAGAAGCTCGTCAGGCGTGCCTGTTGCAAGGATCTTCCCGGAATCCATAGCAATAAGCCAGTCAAAGCGCTGGGCCTCGTCCATATATGCAGTTGCAACGATCACGCTCATTCCGTGGCTGTCGCCCCGTATGCGGTTAATTAGGTCCCAGAACTGCGAACGTGCAAGGGGATCGACGCCGGTAGTCGGTTCATCCAGAATAAGAAAGTCGGGATCATGTATCAGTGCACAGCAAAGTCCGAGCTTCTGCTTCATTCCACCGGACAACTTACCTGCCGGGCGATCCATAAAGTCAGTAAGACCGGTGCTTCGGCACAATTCATCTATGCGGCGGCGGCGTTCATCTGCGCCATGACCAAACAGCCTGCCAAAAAACTGAAGATTCTCCTCAACAGACAGAGTCGGAGCAAGGTTTTTTCCGAGTCCCTGCGGCATGTACGCAATGCGGTTGCATACGTCATGACGATGACGCTTGCTTGCCATATCGCCTTCAAGCACCATTATCTGCCCCTGCTGAATTACCCTCGCGCCCGAAATAAGCGACAGCATCGTGGACTTGCCTACCCCGTCAGGTCCTATCAGTCCAACCATGCAGCCTGCCGGAATGTTTAATGAAACATTATCCAGCGCAAGTTTTTTTCCGTAACTCTGCGAAATATCAGTCAGGGTCGCAACAGTGGAAGAGGCCTTCAGCTCAGGGATCATTCTTTCACCTTGATTCCCAGATCTGCCGGCCATTCATCCTCGGAATTTAATTTGATCCACGCTACACCCGGAAGTCCGGTTTTCACCATTGTTAAGTGTTTATTCAGTAATTCAGGAGAAATTCTTGCTTTGACTCTGAACATCAGCTTCTGCCTTTCACTGGCTGTCTCCACCGTTTTTGGGGTGAACTGTGCCACGCTGGCGACAAAGGAGACCTGAGCAGGGATGACTTTATCTGGTGCCGCATCCAGTATTATTCGGACGTCGCTCCCAAGTACGACCTGACCTGCCACTGTTTCAGGAAGGAAAAAGGTCATATATACATCACTGAGGTCAACCAGGCTGAGTACGGTCCCTCCTGCAGGCAGTACTTCTCCGGGCTGGGCAACGCGAAATTGTATGCGGCCGTCACGCGGAGCCTTCAAATGGCAGTCTTCTATATCAGCCTCTATACGGGCAACTGTTGCCTGCACGGCAGCAACACCGGATCTGGCGTTGACGACCTGCGCCTCTGCTGCATTTACTGCTGCCCTGGCAGCTATGACCTGGGACTGGGCAGAAACAAGCTGAGCCTTTTGTCCCTCAAATTCTGAGGTTATATTGTCAAATTCCTGTACAGATATCACATTTTCATCCATCAGGACTTTAGAACGCTCATAACGTTTCTGAACTCCGTCCAGTTCGCTTTTGCGCTGTCGGACAACAGCCCCTGCAGTAGCAACGTCACTTTTTCGCACGGCGACCTGGGCTTCGGCTCCGACGACCGCAGCTATAGCTTGCGCCTTTTGGGCTAGAGCTTCATTGCGCTGTGCTTCAAGCACCTCGACCTGCATCTTTGCCAACAGCTGCCCGCTTTTTACAAAATCACCTTCGTTTGCCATTATCTCTACCACTCGTCCTCCAAGTTTTGTCGCTATGTTGATTTCAGTTGCCTCAATGCGGCCATTGCCGCTGACAAATCCTTCACGATTATTTGAGGGCTTCAGGATCATCCAGCCCGCTGCTGCTGCTGCCAGCGCAACAGCTGCAATGGCACCGAGGATAAAGATATTTCTTTTCCTTTTGGGCTGTATTGCATTTTGTAATTCAGGCTTTGGCATTTAGAGTTTTTCTCCCCTCAGCAGTGAAAATTCAATTTTATTCTTAAAATTCACCCATGGCATAGAGCAGGTCAGCGTAGGCAGTCCTGGCTTCCGCTACTGCATTTGTCCTTGCGTTTCTCGTATCTGTCATAGCAAGACGGGCATCCAGGACGTCAATGTTTGTCCCCATCTGATTCTGATAGCGCTTCATGGCTATACGGTAGTCCTCCTCTGACTGGACTACCGAATCTTCAGCGACTTTTACCATCTGTATAGCTGAATCAAGGTTTACGCTTGCCTTGGATACATCAAGCCCGATCTCGCGCTTCAAATCTTCAATTCGATATAATAATTCTTCAGCTGTTGCCTTTGCCTCTACGATCTGTCCATGTACTTTCCCGGAATCGAACAGCCTGAGTTCAGCAAAAATTCCTATTCTCCATTCGTCCTCTGCTGACGGAAATATCTCATCATCAGCAATAAGGGCCTGTGCAGAAAGTTTGACCTGCGGCATCATCTGTCCCTTGACTGCCTTAACTGTCTGGAGTGCAGCATTTCTGGCCGCATCAAGCCCTTTCAGTTCCGGTCTCATGTCCAAAGCTCTCCTCAGAGGATCTTCAGGCACAGCAAAGTTCTCTAGATCGAAATCTCCTGCAGCAACTGTGTAATTTTCCTCAAGTGACTGACCTGTTATTCTTTCAAGCTGCTTCCAAGCGACCTTGACCTTGCTTTCTGCACGAATTAAGTCAAGCTTTGACGAAGAAACCGAGACCCTTACCCTTAAAACTTCGTTCTTGGCAACCGCACCAGTGCGGTAAAAAATCTCAACCTGCCTGAGATGTTCTTTGGCAAGGTCCAGGGCTTCCGCCGCAACCTGAGCGCCTGAAATCGATTTTTGCAGCTCGTAAAAGGCTCTTCGGACTCCATTTCCAACTTGCTGGACAGTACGATCCAGCTCTGTCGTTCTGGCAGTAACAAGAAATTTTTCTGCTTTTGTACGGGCTGGAAGTGTCCCGCCGCTGTAAAGTACCTGGGTCAGTTTCAGCGCAACCCGGTATGTTTCTTCGTATCCCATGGGCACTATACCGATCTGAGTTATTCCGTTATTAGCAAAGGCGGGGGCATAAGGCGCATCGTTCAGCTTTTCGTAGCCAAAGGATCCGTAGATCTGAGGCATCTGGTCTGACCGTGTCGTTACCAGGCGTCCCTCTTGCTGACGGACACGTGCATTGGCAGCGAGAATGAGTGGATTGGCTTCGCGCGAAATTACCAATAATTTTTCAAGAGTAAGTATTTCAGCACAATCTGCTTCGGAGGCCATAAGTCCCACAGTAAATACCGCCGCACAAACAACAGTTAAATATGTTTTGATCAACCGGTAATTGAGCTTCATTAGGCACCTTCTCTTTATAAAATTACATTACAAATAAAACTTTCCCTCCTATGAAATAAACCTGGATATTGGAGAATAAACATATGACCGATCACTGAAAATCAAAGAGTAAATTATTAATGCTAACATTGTAACTCTTTATTGTATAAGTAAATTAGATCAATGCAAGGTATAATGGCCTAAGTAATTCAGTAAGTAATTATTATTATCTTAAGCTTCAAATATCACTGATTACTGGACGATATCCAGGTCCGGGATGTTTGATGCTTATCTTAGTGTCAGGGTTTGAAGGAGTTTTGACAGAATGAAAAGAGAAAAAAGAACGGATCAGCATTTTCTGCCGATCCGGTCATAATTAGGGTTTGTCCCTTAAATGTTTAAATTGGTTGCGGGGACAGGATTTGAACCTGTGACCTTCGGGTTATGAGCCCGACGAGCTGCCGTACTGCTCCACCCCGCGATTTGAATTGGTGCGTTACTGGTGCCGAGAGCGGGATTCGAACCCGCACGAACTTGCGTTCGCAGGATTTTAAGTCCCGTGCGTCTACCATTCCGCCATCCCGGCAAACAGAAGCTATTATACCAAGAAATGTTCATCCGTCAAGGCTTTTCGTGAATTGGCACCATTTTTCTGCGTAGCAGTTTTTACAGTCCGGTTTTCTGGCTGAACATATACCTCTGCCGTGTTCGATAATGTTTAAATGAGCCCCTCTGAAACGTTCGGGAGGAAGTGTGCTTTCAAGATATTCCTGTATCTTGTCCGGTGCCATTTTTTCCGGTGCCCATCCAAGCCTGCGGCTTATCCTTGCTACATGAGTGTCAACCGGGAAAGCGGGCATATCAAGATCAAAGACCAGAACGCAGGCCGCCGTCTTCACTCCGACTCCGGGAAGAGATACCAGGAAATCCCTGGCTTCATTTGCTTTCCATTTTTGCAGATCGCTGATGGAATGCCTTCCAAATTTATCTTTCAAAACAGCAAGTATCTGCTTCATACGCGTGGCTTTTGTGTCACCGAGACCGGCTACCCTTATGAGGTCGACTACTTTTTCAATAGGCGCCTCTGCTACGAGGTCCCACTTCGGATATTCGGTTTTGAGTTTTTCAAAAGCCTTGTCCCGGTTTTTATCGTTGGTGTTTTGTGACAGCAACGTCAGCATAAGACCGTCAAGCGGTTCTTCGTGCTTCAGTTCGGGAGAAGGCCTGCCCTCGTTACCCCAGTGCCTTTCAAAGGCATCCAGGATCTCTTTTGCATGGTGGGGTTTCTTCACTGATCGGATTCCTCAAATTTATTGCGTTTCTTTTTGCCTTTTGACTTCTTCTTGTCTTCCGGCGGATCTACTTTATCCTGCATTTTCTTTTTGTGTTTGAAGGAGCGCTCTATCCATGCCTCAAGGCAGGTTTTTACCTTAGCGTGTATCGTATCTGCCTGAAATTCACCATTCGCGTCAGAAGTACCGGCCTTTACGTTTGTCAGTATCTCTATTCCCTCATCGATGGTCTTTACGCTCCATATATGGAACTTGCCTTTTCTGACCGCATCAAGTACTTCGTGGCTGAGCATCAGATGCTGCTCGTTCTGATGCGGTATCATTACACCCTGCTCGCCTGTCAATCCAAAAACCTTACAGTAACTGAAGAATCCTTCAATTTTCTCATTCACTCCGCCTATCGGCTGTATATTGCCAAACTGGTCAACAGATCCTGTTACGGCAATACTCTGCTTCAAAGGGATACCTGAGAGTGCAGAAAGCATGCAGTATAGTTCCGTTGAGGAAGCGCTGTCTCCCTCGACACCCCCGTAGGTCTGTTCAAATGCAATTCTCGCGGTCATAGAAAGAGGGAAGTCCTGCGCATATTTGCGGCCCAGGTAGCTTGAAAGTATGAGAAGGCCCTTGTTGTGTATTGGACCCGTCATGTTGACCTCACGCTCAATGTTTACTATGCCCTCCTGCCCCATGAATACGTTGGCTGTTATCCTGACAGGTGAACCGAAGCTATGATCTACAAGCTGGGCTACTGTCAGACCATTTATCTGTCCGACGACGGAGCCTTTTGTATCTATTTTTATCACACCTTCGTTGTAAGCTTCGCGAATTTTATCTTCGAGAAGGTTGGAACGGAAGGTCTTTTCTTCCAGTGCTTTTCTGACGTGTGACAGCCCGACCTGTTTCTTGCCGTCCATTCTTGCCCATGCAGTTGCCTCAACAAGTATCTCAGCTATTTTGTTGAACTGGGTACAAAGTTTGTTCTGGTTCTCGACCAGACGTGATGACCATTCTATAACTTCGCCAACAGCGGAGACAGTAAAATTAAGCTTCCCTTCATGCTCAACAAATCCCGCAATGAACTGAGCAAGCTGCATTTCTGACTCTTTTGTTCTAGGCATATCTGTGTCAAAGTCCGCCTTTATCTTGAAGATCTTCTGAAACTCAGGATCATAGATGTTCAGCAGGTAATAGAGGTATGGAGTGCCTACTACTACTACTTTCATGTCAATGGGGATCGGTTCCGGTCTGAGTGATGACACAGGTATATACCCAAGCTGCTCACCAAGGTTTTCAATAAAGAGCTCCCTGCAGCGGAGAACGCGTTTTAAGGCATCCCATGACATGAACTGTCTTAAAAGTTCCTCAGCCTCAAGAAGCAGGAACCCACCGTTAGCTTTATGCATTGCCCCGGGGGTGATCCTTCTGAAGTCGGTGTAGAGATTCCCCTGGCGGCTTTCATACTCGACCTTTCCAACCAGGTTGTAATAGATGGGGTTTGTCTCCCTGATGACCGGAGCTCCCTCATTTGGGTTATTGGAAACGAATGAATTGACTTCATATCGGGTGAAATCTACTTCTGCTGCTTCGTCGCGTGCTGCAGCAAGGAAGGCATTGAAGTTCGCAACGAGATCTTCTGTAAAATCGTCGAACCATTCCTCAAGTTTTTTATTAGGTGCATATTTAGCCCTTAACTCCGAAAGGATAGGGCCTATCGCATTCCTGCATATCTGGCCTTCAAGCTCTTTGATCTTCTCTTTGAGGTCTTTCTCCCGCTCCCTAATGGATCTCAGTGTCTCAAGAGTTTTTTGGGATATCTCTTCTGATGCTTTTTGCAGCCTTTCCTGTTCCTCTTCAGAAAGACCCTCGAATTCTTCCTGCTGCATTTCCCTCAGGACAGGCTCCACATTTTTGGTTTCTGCCTCTTCTGTTGCTTCTGGGGTGTTATCTGTTTTTGCTGCCTTTTCATCAGTTTCTTTAACAGGAGGAGCAAATATCATCGGAAGGTTTACAAAACCCTGAGGAGTGCGCTTTATTGCAAAATGTTTCTCTTCTGCCCATTTGCGAAGCTCTTCCATATACTTGTTTACTTCTTCCTGGAACGACTTTACAAGCTGGGCTTTGTTATCCTCAAATTCATTGTTGTCAAAAGCCTTTGCAAGAACAGACTTGAGATCTTCAACTGCGTTTTCTGCGTCTTTTGAAAGTTCTTTTCCTTTGCCGGCAGGCAGACTGACCGCAAGCGGCGTGCCGGGCTCGTCAAAGTTATATACATAGACCCAGTCGTCAGGTGCAGGCATAGTCGCAGCACAGTTTGTGAGTTCCTTCATTGCGTAAGTTGTCCTGCCGCTTCCAGGTTCACCTACCATGAAAATATTATAGCCCTTGCTCTGCACCGACAGGCCAAAGCTTACAGCGTGCACTGCCCGTTCCTGTCCGACAAGGCCTTCAAGCCTGCCGATCGATTTGGTCGTCCTAAAACCAAGGGACTCAATATCAGCCGTTCTTCTGAGCTTTTCCACAGACAACTTTTTATCTTTTAAAAGGGACATGGTACAGCCTCCTCGAAAAATTCTAATTTTAAAACGCTTCGATCAAAACACCAGTCAACAATAGACGAAATGGTATGTTTTCTGCAAGGGGTAATTTACACAAAAGAGAAGCCGCAAAAAATTTGCAGTTTCTCTTTTCTCGCAAATATACTCATTCTAGCCTATAACAAAAGTCAGATCGTTTATAAGGGGTTCTTTATAGTGACATTGTAAAGATCTTTGTAAAAACCAGGCAATAAAAAGGAAGACAACGAGTTTCCTCGCTGTCTTCCTCCAATAGTTTATTTCCTTATTAATAAAGAAATACTCTATCTAGCCTAGGCTAGATCTTCTCGACGTCAGAAGCCTGAGGACCTTTGCTGCCCTGTGTGATCTCGAAGGATACCTTCTGACCTTCATCAAGGGTTTTAAAGCCGTCGCCCTGGATGGCGCTGAAATGTACAAAGACATCATTGCCTTCATCTGTGGTGATAAATCCGTAACCCTTAGTTGCGTTGAACCATTTTACTGTACCGTTGCTTTTCAATGTGTTGCCTCCCAACAGGAAATATTGTAATCGGATCTACTCCGACCATGCAACTTTAAACTTATATTTGCCACTTGTCAAGCACATTTGACTAAATATTTCCTAAATATTGCCTATTTTGCTGAAATATCAGCGTTTTTTTTGAACCATAATAACATTTTACGTAAATTTAAGTAATCATTCGAAATATTTAGACAACAGGTCATTAATCTAAATATTTGTTTGTAATCGACTGTAGTTTTTCTATTTAGGTGTTGTTTGATTTTGTCTGACCTATATAATATCAAAGAATGGTCAGCAATGGTTAATATGTTTCATACTGGAGGAATCATCATGAATATGAATAAAATGACACAGAAATCACAGGAAGCATTCTACGATGCTCAGAACATTGCAATAAAACATGGTCACCAGGAGGTCGACAGCGAACATCTGGCGCTTGCGCTTATAAGCCAGGAGAACGGCCTCATCCCAAAACTTATTGGCAAGATGGGGCTCCCGGTTGAAAATATCAGGAACGCTTTGGAGATAGACCTCCGGAAAAGGCCGAGAGTCTCCGGCGCAGGCCAGGAGGCAGGCAAGATATTCGTATCACAGAGACTTTCGCAGTTGATCGTAAATGCCGGTGAAGAAGCTGAGAAGCTCAGGGACGAGTACATCTCCGTGGAACATATTTTCCTCGCGATGCTTTCAGAGGGAACTTCTTCCCCGTCAACAAAGGTTTTTGCGACCTTTGGACTTACTAAGGACGGATTTTTGAAAACTTTGTGTGAGGTCAGAGGCAACCAGAGGGTAACTACAGACAATCCCGAGGACACTTATGAAGTCTTGGAAAAATATGGAAGAGACCTTGTAAAGGCCGCCAGGGACAATAAGCTTGATCCTGTGATCGGCCGTGACGAAGAGATCAGAAGAGTAATAAGGATACTAAGCAGAAAAACAAAAAACAACCCTGTCCTGATAGGAGAACCCGGAGTGGGCAAGACAGCTATCGTTGAAGGTCTGGCAATGAGGATCCACAGGGGAGATGTCCCTGAGGGTCTGAAGGATCGCTCAATTTTTGCACTTGATATGGGTTCGTTGCTTGCAGGTGCAAAATACAGGGGTGAATTCGAAGAAAGGCTTAAGGCTGTCCTGAATGAAGTAAAAAAGAGCGAAGGACAAGTCATCCTTTTCATCGACGAACTCCATACAATAGTAGGAGCAGGAAAGGCTGAAGGTGCTATTGACGCTGGCAACATGCTCAAGCCAATGCTTGCTCGCGGGGAGCTCCACTGCATAGGCGCAACGACGTTGGAAGAATACAGAAACTATATTGAGAAGGACGCTGCGCTTGAAAGAAGGTTCCAGCCCGTACTGGTCGAGGCTCCTGACGTTGAGGATACTATCTCGATACTGAGAGGCCTCAAAGAACGCTTCCAGCTCCATCACGGGGTCAGGATACAGGACAACGCACTTGTAGCCGCAGCTGTTCTTTCAAACCGGTACATTTCTGACAGATTTCTTCCGGACAAGGCCATAGACCTTGTTGACGAAGCATGTGCAATGATAAGGACTGACATCGATTCCATGCCGGCAGAGCTGGACGATGTATCACGTCGTGTAATGCAGTTGGAAATCGAAGAGGCCGCGTTGAAAAATGAGAAGGACAAGGCCAGCAAAGACCGCCTTGAAGCTCTGCAGAAGGAACTTGCAGATCTCAAGGAAAAGGCGAACACTCTTCGCGCTCAGTATGAGACTGAAAAGGAAAATATTTCAAAGGTCAGAGCCATGCGTGAAGAAATTGAAAAAGTCAGACATGAGATAGAAAAGGCGGAAAGGGAATATGACCTTAACAAGGCTGCCCAGCTTCGCCACGGAACTCTCCCCGGCCTTGAAAAAAAAATCGAAGAGGAAGAAAAAGCACTCACTTCCGGCGGTACTCGCCTGCTGAGGGAAGAGGTAACAGACGAAGAGATAGCTCAGATAACAGCTAAATGGACAGGCATACCTGTAACTAAGCTGCTGGAGGGAGAAAAAGAAAAACTGCTTCATCTTGATTCCGAACTGCACCAGAGGATCATAGGCCAAAATGAGGCTGTAGAGCTCGTAGCTGACGCTGTGTTAAGGGCCCGTTCTGGAATAAAGGATCCCAAAAGACCGATAGGTTCTTTTATCTTTCTCGGACCTACAGGGGTAGGAAAGACAGAGCTTGCCAGGGCGCTTGCGGAATCGCTCTTTGACTCCGAGGAGAATATCATAAGGATAGACATGTCTGAGTACATGGAAAAACATTCTGTTTCCAGATTGGTAGGAGCCCCCCCCGGATATGTCGGTTATGATGAGGGAGGCCAGCTTACCGAAGCTGTAAGAAGACATCCATATTCTGTGGTGCTTTTTGATGAAATAGAAAAAGCACATCCGGACGTTTTCAACATACTGCTGCAGATTCTAGACGACGGACGTGCTACGGACAGCCACGGTAGGACTGTAAACTTTAAAAACTGTGTAATAATAATGACAAGCAACATCGGAGCACAGGATCTGATCAACGGTATGGACGCATCAACGGGCGATATATCCGAAAGTGCAAGGTCCGAGGTAATGTCTGCACTGAGGAGCAAATTCAGGCCGGAATTCCTGAACAGGGTCGACGAGATAATCTTCTTCAAGCCGCTGAGGATGGAAGAGATAACCGAGATAGTGAAGCTCCTGCTTAAGCATCTTGAAGACCGCCTTAAAGAAAGGAACATCGTTCTTGAAGTTGCGCCGGAAGCGCTGAACATCGCAGCCAGAAGCGGCTATGATCCGATCTACGGAGCAAGACCTCTGAAAAGGTATCTGCAGAAAAAGCTTGAGACACAGATCGCGCGCCTTATAATAAGCGGTGAAGCTGCAGACGGTTCAAGGATAAAAGTAGAAAATCAGGGGAACGACCTTGTGATCCATGTTGAATAATCTCTAATTTCATGAAGGTTCGTTCGATGATCCAGGCCGGCAAATAATGTGAAATTTCCGGGACTGCAGCCGATTCAGCAATATGTTGCTGCCCCGGATAACCTTTCTTAAATCAAACGACAAGATCAGGGAGGATATTGAATGTCACAGAATATTGAGAAACATGAATTTCAAAGCGAAGCAAAGCAAGTCCTTGAGTTGATGATAAACTCCGTCTACTCCAACCCGGATATTTTTTTGCGGGAACTTATATCCAATGCTTCAGACGCGCTGGATAAACTGAGGATCGAAAGCCTGAGCAACACAGATCTTTCAGATCTGGCAAAAGACGGCGAAATCAGGATCGAGATAGACAAAGATTCAAAAACCCTGACAGTAAGCGACAACGGCATTGGGATGGAACGGGAGGACCTGGTCTCATACCTTGGCACTATCGCAAGAAGCGGTACTAAGGAATTCGTAAAAGCTATGCAGGAAGCCGCGTCTTCAAAGAACGGCGATCTGATAGGACAGTTTGGTGTGGGCTTTTATTCCAGTTTCATTGCCGCTGACAAAGTCACCGTCGAAACAAGAAAGGCCGGCTCTGACAAGAGCTGGACATGGGAATCTGAAGGCGAAGGCACATATACAATAATCGAAGGAAGCCGCGGATCGAACGGTACGACAATAACCCTCCACATGAAAGAAAGAGATAAGGACAACGAAGCCTCAAAAGACTATCTTTCAGAATGGACCCTGAGAGGAATAATCAAACAGTATTCTGATTTTGTCACCTACCCCATCTATCTTGAAGACAAATCAGAAGAGAAAAAAGAAGATACAAAGAACGAGCCGGTAAACTCTATGAAGGCTCTGTGGACAAGGCCGGAGAATGAGGTAAGCGAGGACGAGTACAAAGAATTCTACCGTCACATGACTCATGACTGGGAAGACCCGATTGATCGCATCAGCTACAAAGCAGAAGGTTCCAGTGAATTCCGCGCTCTGCTCTATATACCATCCCGTCCTCCCGTGGATCTTTTCTTCCAGGAAGGAAAGCACGGAGTTCAGCTCTACATACGCCGGGTCTTTATAATGAGCGACTGCCGTGAGCTGATCCCGGAGTACCTGCGTTTTATCAAGGGCGTTGTAGATTCCGAAGACCTTTCTCTGAACATCTCCCGCGAAATACTCCAGCAGGACAGGCAGACAGCGATGATAAAGAGCAGCATTACACGCAAGGTGCTTGACGCGCTCAAAAAAATGAAATCAGACCGCCTTGACGAGTATAAAAAATTCTGGCAGATATTCGGCATGGTCCTCAAGGAAGGAATAATATCAGACACAAAAAACCGTGAGCAGATAATGAAGCTCTGCCTTCTTGACAGTTCCAGAGGCGAAAAGACCACTCTTGAAGAGTATGTTTCAAGGATGGCGGACGGGCAGAAAAATATTTACTACATCACTGGGGGCCCGATAAAAAACCTTGAGATTTCACCAAAGATCGAGGGATTTAAAAAGAAAAATATAGAAGTCCTTCTGCTCGGAGATGCTGTTGACGAGATCTGGGTGAACCATGCCAGAAAATTCGATGAATATGAATTCGTGTCAGTATCACAGGAGGACATTGCACTGCCGGAGGGAAGCGAGTTCGATAACTCAGAGGGAAAAGAGGAGCTCGAAAAGACGGGATTCATCTCAAAACTCAAGGAATCTCTCGCCAATATGGTGGAAGATGTAAAAATATCCACAAGACTGGTCGACTCCCCTGCCTGCTTCGTACAGAAGGGAGAACCCATATCTCCTCAGATGAGAAACTTCTTCCGCAGCATGGGACAGGAGGTACCTGAGGAAAAGAAGGTACTTGAGATCAACCCTTCACATCCCCTTATCAAGAAAATAGCTTCTGAGACGAAAAACGGAAATGCCGACGTCGCAGAGTGGGCAAATATCCTTATTGGCCTTGCCGCTATTTGCGAGGGAGAGCCGGTTGAGGACGGAAAGAAATTCACAAGACTCATAACAAAACTTCTGGATAAATAAGATTTTCCGAAATGACCAGGTGTGCCCGATCCTTACCGGACACACCTTTTTTGTGGTTTTTTGCCTCCTGCAATTCCTCAGTTATTTCCTTTTTCTGCCTCTCACAGCACAAATCCTTTATAGAGGATTTGTGTTATGTTACACTTATGCGATGAGAAAAATATTATTGACCTTGCTCCTGATTTTTTTATATGTCGCAAGTCCGGCGGCTGCTTTTGAAAAAGCTGCGCCTATGGATTTTATTTTTAAAGGCGGGGACTACCGGGAAAGGATCACTATGGTGATAGAAGCCCCCATTACAGCGAGGATCAAGGGTCCGGAAGGATCCCATTTCTACATTGATTTCGCCGGGAGAAGCGAACTTCAGAACACTGAGACTGATGATAACGGAATAGAGACGTATTCTGCAATTCCAGAGGCTGTTTCCATAAGGTCCGACAGGAATGACATCGATTCGAGGAAATTTTCTGCAGGATTGATCTATGAACCGGTCACTTCTTCCCTTGCCTGGTTTTTACGCTCGTCCGGCCACGGTCATCCTGATGAGAAATGGACGAAAGAACTTTCCGAACGCGAATATCCGTTTATCGGATTCCAGACAACAATAACAGCAGATGTAGGGACGAATGCTATCCTGGTCCAGTATGCAGGGATCGTTCCCGATACAAATGAAATAGTACTTGAAATTACAGATGCTGACGCCCCTGATACTCTGACAAGAAAGATTATTAACCCTACGGAGGTCTCCGGCTACTTCCAGATGCCCGGAGGCGGGATCCTGGGCATCGACAGGATAGAAACTGAGGAAGGAATCCCTATGCTCCATTATGAATGGGCGAAGGAACCGCCGCTCTAGTGATCAGGTCAAAGATAACAATGCCATTAACATCAAAAGCCCTGCTAAGTTAGCAGGGCTTTTGATCACTATGAACAGCCTCATATTTAAGGGCTGATATTTTTGATGGTGGGCCCATCAGGAATCGAACCTGAAACCATCCGGTTATGAGCCGGGAGCTCTAACCAATTGAGCTATGGGCCCGCGTATGTTACTCGATAGTTATTGCTGATACGGGACAGCTGTCTGAAGCCTCTTTGGCACAGTCAGTAATTTCCTGAGAAATAACCATGCCCTTTCCTTCGTCTTCATCAAGCTTAAAAATTTCCGGGCAAAGCTGCGCGCAAACTCCGCATCCAATACACTCATCAAGGTTGATCTTGATCCCCATGGCATGGTCACCTCCCTTCCGGCGTAAGATTCTACGCCAAGAATGGAATTACGTCAAATGAAATTTTTAATTTTATTTTTCCGGGGTCACAAAAAGCGTCGCTTTCCCGTCCCTGTGGGAAAGGGTCAGTAATGACCTGTAGGCAGGGACCGCTTTATTTTCAGGTTCTTCTGAAGCAATAAAGATGCCCACGCCAACGACCTCAGCATCAAATTGCTTCGCCATTAGAAGCATTCCAGCAGCTGTACTTCCGCCTCTCATGAAGTCATCAACAACAAGCACCCGGCATCCTCTCTTCAACTGCCTTGTGCCGATGTACATGGTTTTGACATCACCGTTGGCGGTCGGATAATGGACACCTACAGCGGATCCGTCGCTTGGCCTGTTTCTGAAGCGGCAGACTGCAAGAGGAACTCCCATTGCGTATGCTGCAAACATTGCGATCGGTATTCCTTTTACCTCCGAAGTCATTACCACATCGGGGCGGGATCCTGCAAAGAGCGAAGACATCGCGTACCCAAGGGATAGAGCTATTTCAGGATTAAAGATGAGATCGCTGTAATAGATAAGTCCTCCAGGCAGATACCTGTCTTTGTCTGCAAGTGTTTCCGCTATCCCCTGAAGCATCTTTGTCCTGTATTCCCCTGTACAGAGAGGTATGAACCGTGCACCGCCGCTGCGTCCCCGATCGACCTGCATCTGGCCGAATCCTTCAGCAGTCATCGCCGAATTGATCACTTCAACGTCATCGCTGATAACAGTTTTTGATACATTAAATTTGCCTGCCAGATCTGTCAGGGAGACAAGTTTGGAAGGAGTAAGCATAAACTTGGCCGCCAGTCTTACAAGTCTTTCTGTTCTCTGCCCTCTCATTGAGCATCACTCCAATTCCGTTGTTTTTATGATCCATTCTTCCCGTTCTAAAAATTGTTTTGCATTATTAAGAGAGAAACCGTCTCTGAATAGCATAAAGAGTGCGCTTCCACTGCCGGATAACCCCCAGGCAAGTGAGCCTGACTTTTCAGCAATATCAAAAGCTGTACGGTACTCTGAGTGTTTCTTTGATAATGCTTCGAGAAAATCATTGTGCAGAAGGCCAATCTTCCCTTTTGATCTTAATTTTTCAAATATCGTAAGTATCTCTTCCCTGCATCCTTCGTACCGATGTTCTGTTTTATTATTCTTTCTCGATCTGTCAATTTCCATATATGCAGCTGAGGTATCAGAACTCCATCGCGGAAATACAAGAAACCACTTCAAATCCGGTGTTCCGGTCAGAGGTTCTACATTTTCGCCAAGTCCTCTAACGATCGCCAGATCAGCGTTCCCTGCAAGAAAAGGTACATCTGCTCCGATCCGGGAAACTGGACCGTTTTCGATGTCCAGCCCATATTTATTGTTCAACCAGCACAGCAGTGCCGCTGCATTGCCGCTCCCAGCGCCTACCCCGCTTCCGGTAGGATATTCTTTTTTCAGGCGCATTTGCAGCGGAGGTATCTCCGAACATTTTGACCTTGCCCACTTCAATGTCCGGACAAGTATATTTTCTCCGCTGATTTCCATACCCTCTGTTATTATAATATCACCTATATTTTCATCGTCATGAGGTTGAATTGTCAACCCCTCTATCCCTTTTTTCTTCCAAAACAAAGAAATAATTTCATGGTAGCCATCAGGCCTTTGAGAAAGCACTTTAAGTGTTATGTTGATTTTTATTGGGCTGATCAATAATTCTTCCAGAACTATCACCTCTGCTAAAATCGGTCTCCATAAAAAAACATGCCCTGGCTTTTGCCAGGGCATGTTTTTTCTTATTTTAGAAAAGATTCTCCCCGCTTGATTCCAGCTGCACTTCAACCTCTCTAGTCAGAAGATCCGCATAACTGAAGGAGACTGTGCTCTGCTGAGATTCAATGTAGACAGTGAACAGACTTGGATATGTTTCCTGAATGATCCCGTTTCGCTCTTCGACTTTTCTACGGCCATTCGCGGCCCTGTAAAAAATTCGGGATCCTTTGTGCAGACGCACTAGTTCTCTAATAGTATCTAAAGTTTGCGCCATACACTTCACCTCCGACCCTTAGTCGGACTATTGTACAGCAAATTCAGATAAATATCAAGTTTTTAATAATATTTACTAATTGAAACAATCAAGTCTATAACAGCACAAAACTTTAAAACATCAACTCAGTCTCATCGTTTAAGAAGCAGTCTTTTGTCACCCACCCTGCGGGTAACTCCTTTACTGTCGAAATATTCAAGCAATGGAAGGATGTATTTCCTGCTGCTGTTCGTTATATCACGCACTCCCGCTAAGGTGATCTCACCATCGATTCCGGCAAGCTTTTTTCTCAGGTCCTCCTCAATGGTCAAAAATAGAAGGTAGCCCTCTCCAATGATGCTGAGATCCTTACGCTCTTTCAGATAGGCGATCATCCTGGTCATTTCTTTTTCAGACACACCAAGGGCAGATCTTGCTTCTTCCACTGAATGCATTGCGTATCCCGCAGTGATCGCCAGTTCCCTGAACTTTGAGACCTCTGAAAAAAATTTGGCTTCATCAAATGGTTCAAAATCTGAAAGTCTGTATCTGTCTCCATCCAAAACAAGCCACCGGTCTCTTAGAAAGATCCTGAGCAATTCTTTAACGAAACGAATATCGTTGATCATAAGGCACTTTGAAACTTCTTCAATTTCTATTCCTTTTCTCTCAGGATGTTCTCCATGGAATCTTTTCAGTTCTGATCCCAGGACCCCCTTAAGAAAACTTATTTTTTCTGACGAAATGTAAGTCGTCTCGCCTGTTTTTATCGTTGCCATGCGGCCCTTAGCCTCAAGGCTCGATACGATACTCTCAAGCCGGGATTTATCCGTTCCAAGCAACAGGAAGGCCTTCCTGGCCTTCAGGATCCCTTTGTAGTCAAGAAGGGAGGCAAAACGATCCTTTTCGTTTTCGCTCTCTGAGACTTTATTCAAGAAAGATATCAGAGATGCTTTTGATATTTTGCTCTTTGGTCTTTCTCCTGCAGGAAGCAAGACCCTTCCTCCCGCTATCGTTCTCAAGGGGCTGTATGTCCTGAGAATGAAATGAGCATCATGAGAGACAGTTATCTCTTCTTCGGGGAGCAGTTGAGCAGGTGCAGATTCCCCGGGCAATATTCTCTCCCTGTCAAGGAGCGAGATCCTGGCAATCGTATCTGTGGTTCCGACATGAAGCCTCAGCCTCTGCCAATGCTCCACAGGCTCGCTGAAGGAACTCAGTACTTTTACATGAACATCTAAGCATCCTGTTGCCGAAAAACTTTCAGCTGCAGTGAGAGCATCCCCTCTTTTTACTTTATCCAATGATGTTCCGGAAATGTTGATGGCAACCCTCTGACCGGCATATGCAGCTCCTACATTTTCACCGTGGACCTGCAGTGACCTCACCTTGGAGGCCAATCCGGCCGGCATGATCTGGACATCGTCTCCCTCTGATACAGATCCCTTCATCGCTGTACCCGTCAGAACAGTGCCAAAACCGGAGATGTGGAATGCCCTGTCCACCGGCATAAAGAATGCTCCGTTCCGGTCTCTCTGCTTTGCAGAGAGGACCATCCCTTCAATCTCAGACAAAAGGTCCGGTATGCCTTTCCCGGTGAGTGCAGAGACCGGGATCAGCGGTTTTCCTTCGAGAAAGGTGCCTGCTGTAAGCGAATATATCTCATCTTTTGCCAGCTCCAGCATTTCTTCATCCACCAGGTCTATCTTGTTGATGACCGCTATGCCGTTTTGGATACCCAACAACGTGAGTATCTCAAGATGTTCCCTCGTCTGAGGCATTACACCGTCATCAGCAGCGATAACAAGCATCACTGCGTCAATACCTGCCGCACCTGCAACCATCTGCCTTATAAATTTTTCATGTCCGGGAACGTCAATTATGCTTATTGTCTTTCCGGACGGGAGGTCAAGAGGGGCAAACCCAAGCTCGATCGTCATCCCTCTCTTTTTTTCCTCCAGGAGACGGTCGCAGTCCACCCCTGAGAGCGCTCTGACTATGGCTGTTTTTCCATGGTCGATGTGCCCTGCTGTGCCTAAAACGAATGGGTATTCCCTGTTAGTCACTGCTTTCTGCCTTTTCCCGGTTTAATGAAAACATCTCTCTGAATCCATCAAATATCCACTTTTCATCCTTTTCTGAAAGGGTGCGCACATGGAACAATAATCTGTCTTCACTAGCTCCTGTAATTACCGGAACACTGAGGAGCCTCAGCTTTTCTGCAAGCTTCCCTGTACTGCCAAGTTCTGGAAGTTTAAGTGAAACAGCATATCCGGGCAGTTCAGAACCTGGAAAAGCTCCGCCGCCAACTGTATCATTTACCGGAATTACATCAAGAAATACTGAGCGAAGTCTGGTCTTGCCCAAAAGGCCTGAAAGCTTCCTTTTGAACCTCTTTGCCTGCCTCTTCATATCTTCGGCATTCCTGTTTATCATCCTAAATGTCGGGATAGATCCCGTCTCTCCCTTGAGATAGAGCCTCAGCGTAGCCTCAAATGCTGCAAGAGTCATCTTGTCCACTCTTAATGCCCTAAGGAGTTGATGTTGTCTTAATTTATCCACCAGACAGGCAGATCCTGCAATAACACCTATCTGGGGTCCTCCAAGAAGCTTGTCTCCTGAAAAAGTGACCAGGTCTACACCGGATTCAATGCACTCTTTCACAGTCGGGTCACCTTTTAATGCCGGCCCATCCATCTTGACCAACATCCCGCTTCCCAGGTCTTCCATGAAGACAAGATCATTAGCATGCGCCATCGTGGCAAGTTCTTCCCTGGGAACAGAGGAGGTAAAACCCTGGACTGAAAAATTTGAAGTATGCACCTTAAGTATCATTGCAGTCTCTTCTGTTATTGCACTTTCATAATCTCGCAGATGTGTCTTGTTTGTAGTACCGACTTCGACCATCCTGCTGCCCGAAAGTGCCATTATT
The DNA here is from genome assembly GCA_002839185.1 of Synergistetes bacterium HGW-Synergistetes-1. Taxonomy (NCBI): domain Bacteria; kingdom Thermotogati; phylum Synergistota; species Synergistetes bacterium HGW-Synergistetes-1. The sequence continues at coordinate 350,355 of PGXO01000001.1, forward strand.
TCCGGTATCCTGAAAGAACCGCCTATCTCTACAAGTTCTCCCCTTGAGATCACTGTTTCCTTATCTTTTGCAAGGGCTCCGAGAGAGAGTATTACAGCCGCCGCATTGTTGTTGACCACTATTGCCGCTTCTGCTCCGGTCAGACGGCAAAGGAGCCACTCTACGTGGTCGTTCCTGTGCCCCCTTGATCCGGTTTCCGGCGAATATTCCAGTGTGCTGTAGTTCGCCGCAACGCTGTTTACAGCATCAACAGCTTCTTTTGCTAGAAGGGCCCTGCCCAGATTAGTATAGAGAACGACTCCGGTAGCATTAACCACCGGCCTCAGGCTTTTATGCGCTCGGGTTTTCAGCCTTTTTTCGGCTTCAGCAGCGATTTTTCCTGTGTCAAAAGCCGCGTCAGGATCTTTGAATATTTTCTCCCTTTGGTCATCGAGCACTCCTGAAATGACTGATTTTACTGAATCACGGCCTATTTCAGCTTCGTATTTCCCGATCCAGGGCATTGAAAGGATCTTGTCCATTGATGGTATATTGCGCATAGCGTTCTGGATCTTTTCTTTCAAGGAGAACCCCTCCTGCCGGCTGATAAAAAAATATAAGATCTAAATATCAAATATAAATACTGCTGTTGCGTACAATAAAAATTATTCCCAGTCATCTTCACTAAACATTATAAAGTACACCGGGTAAGAATCAAACCAGTTCAGACCAAATCATGTTTGCGACCCTCATGCCTTTTGATGAGAGAGAGATCCTTTTTTCGGAAATATCGTAAAGGTCTTCAGTAAACCGACTAAGTTTTTCAATTATCTTCTTCTCTTCCAAGATTCCGTACTTATTGGAAAATTCTTCCCTGTCAATTCCTTTTGACATCCTCAAAGCAAGTACCGCTGCTTCCGACGCCTTTCTTTCTCCAAATAGCCTTTCGCCTGAAGCTATCGAACTGCCGCCCTGATCAAGCGACCTGGAATATTCAGTGATCCCGGATATATTTTTGTATCGCCAGCCCTTAAGAAAGCCTGATGCGCCCGGACCGACCCCGAGATACTCCCCTTCTTCCCAGTAGTTGATATTGTGCCTGCTCTGATGCCCCTCTTTGGCAAAATTTGCAATTTCATACTGATTATAACCTTTTCGCGGCATATACCACTGGGCCCACCTATATGGCAAATAACCATCAGAAAGATCCTTTTCGGGCATTGACTCCCAAAGAGTACCGGGTTCCAGCGTAAGCTGATATAAAGAAATATGGTCTATTCCTGACTTTACCGCCTGGCTGAGGGTCCTCGACCAATTTCTGAAGGTCTGTCCAGGAAGTCCGAACATGAAATCTGAGTTGACAGAAAAACCTGATGCAAGGGATGCGGATATCGCTTCGTATGCCTGAGCGGCGCTGTGAAGCCTGCCCAGCTGTATCAGCTCGGCATCATCAAAACTCTGGGCTCCGATGCTTACCCGTGAGACCCTCCAGTCCCTCCAAAAGAGCAGATGATCAGCCCTTAAGGAGTTTGGATTAGCCTCGACAGTAACCTCTGCACCCGGCTCAAATATGAAATGGCTGTCTATTATCTCAGCCAGCCTGAGCCACTGAGGTCCGGTGATAACAGTAGGAGTGCCTCCGCCTATGTAGCATGTAGAAAGGGATGGTTTTCCTATGCGTTTTTCCCACCACTCGAGCTCTTTACTCAGCATTTCAAGCCACAGATCCCTCTCTCCCTCCGAGGGGACCTTGCTCTCAAATGCACAGTAAGGGCATTTTCTCTCGCAAAAAGGGACATGTATGTAAAGAGAGAGCCCCCCTGCGGGAGGCTCAAAAGGGTTCATGCTTTGGGTCATTATTTATCCTCTGATTTTGTGACATCCATGAATGCAAGGAAGGCTTCCTGCGGGATTGAGACCCTTCCGACCTGTTTCATGCGTTTTTTCCCCTCTTTTTGCTTTTCAAGGAGTTTCCGTTTTCTGGTTATATCTCCTCCGTAGCACTTGGCAAGAACGTCTTTCCTTACTGCTTTTATGTTCATCCTTACAATGACTTTTTTCCCTATCGCAGCCTGTACAGGTATCTCAAAAAGCTGCCTTGGGATAAGCTCCTTAAGCTTTCCTACAACTGCATGCCCCCTGTGGTAAGCCTGGTCCGTGTGGCATATGAAGGAAAAGGCGTCTACAGGCTCATCCTGGAGAAGGAGGTCGACCTTTACAAGGTCGGCTGCCCTGAAACCTATATGGTCATAGTCAAGCGATGCATAGCCTTTTGTGCTGGATTTCAGTCTATCGTGGAAATCAAGTATAAATTCCGCCAAAGGCATGTCGTATGTAAGCCTGACTCTTTCCGGAGTTATGTAGTCCATACCGACATACGTACCTCTTTTTTCCTGGCATAGCTGCATCGCTGCTCCCACAAACTGCTCTGGCATAAATATCGTCAGCTTTATGTAGGGTTCCCTTATCTCTTCGATCTTTACCTGGTCAGGAAAATCTGATGGCTTATGAGCTTCGATTACGCTTTGGTTGGTCAGCACAATTTGATATACAACGTTTGGAGCTGTGGCAACAAGGTCTACCCCAAATTCTCGGCTCAATCTTTCTTTTGCTATCTCCATGTGCAGAAGCCCCAAGAATCCACAGCGGAAACCAAACCCAAGCGCAGCGGAATTCTCCGGCTCAAAGCTAAGAGCTGAATCGTTTATCTGCAGTTTTTCAAGAGCTTCCCTCAGCTGGTTAATATCTTCCCTTTCAACGGGGTAAAAACCACAGAACACAACAGGTTTTACTTTCCTGTAACCAGGCAGCGGGCTTGCTGCTGGACGCCTTGACTCTGTTATGGTATCCCCTACGCGCGCCTCGTCTATCGTCTTTACGCTTGCCGCCAGATATCCGACTTCTCCGGGGCCAAGCTCAGAAACCTTGACCATGTCCGGCCTGAACATCCCCACTTCGTCAAGTTCATAGTCACGCCCAGTGGACATGAATCTGATATTTTTCCCGGCCTGGAGGGTTCCGTTGACCACCCTGACATAGCATATGACACCTTTATAGTTATCATAGACCGAATCAAAGATAAGAGCCTGCAGAGGCGCATCGGGGTCGCCATTCGGAGGCGGCACATCACGCACTATTCGCTCCAGAAGATCCGCTATGCCCTCCCCGGTCTTTGCGCTTACGCTAATGGCGTCGGCTGCGTTTATCCCGATGATATCCTCTATCTCTTTTTTTACTCTGTCAGGCTGTGCAGAAGGAAGGTCTATCTTGTTTAATATCGGGATTATCTCAAGGTTAAGATCTATCGCGAGATAACTGTTGGCAACAGTCTGAGCTTCTACACCCTGTGCTGCATCCACTACCAAAACCGCTCCCTCGCACGCTGCAAGTGAGCGGGAGACCTCATAAGTGAAATCGACATGACCCGGAGTGTCTATCAGGTTCAGCACATATTCCTGTCCGTTCTTGGCTTTGTAGTTCATTCTTACAGGGACAAGCTTGATCGTTATGCCCCTTTCTCTTTCGAGATCAAGCATGTCAAGCAGCTGGGCCTTCATATTGCGCCCTTCTATCGTACCTGTCTCTTCCAGCAGTCGGTCTGCCAGCGTTGATTTTCCATGGTTGACATGGGCTATTATGCTAAAATTGCGAAACTTGTCGAGAATCATCGATGTCACTCCTTCAGTCAACAGTATATTTTAGCCGAAAAAGCACCATTTTATCAATCATTCTTTTTGACGATAGACAATATTGCAAAAGAGATTAAGCTAATCAAATCAATTAAAAGGGGCGATCAGATTGGACCGTAAAAAGCTGAGTATTTTAACAGTCATGCTATTTCTTACACTTGCAATACAGATCCCTGCTTTTGCGCAGGATTGGCCGATGTTTCGTGCTAACAGCCAAAGGACCGGAAATGTCGATAATAATACAGCCAAGGTCGATTTTACAGGCAGAAAAGATTGGACTGTAAAGATCCCTGACGCGGTGAGATCTTCTCCTGCAATATTTAAGAGCTCAATAATTTTTGGCTCCAACAACGGTAACGTTTACTCCATGGATCTCTATTCAGGGAAAATAAACTGGACCTTCCTCACAGGCAACTGGGTGGTATCTTCGCCTGCGATCATTGACGGCAAAGTTTTCGTTGGAAGCTACGACAGCCGGATGTACTGTCTGGACGCCGAAACAGGAAAAATGATATGGAAGTTCACCACTCACAACAGTATCCATTCTTCACCTGCAGTTGCAGACGGTATGGTCTATTTCGGATCTAACGACGGATTTGTCTACGCCGTCGATATAAAAACAGGGTGGCAGAAATGGAGGTACAAGACTGAGCGTGCAGTTCAGGGTTCTCCTGTGGTCTCAGGCGGAGTGGTATACGTAGGGAATAACGAAGGCAAGCTTTTCGCTATTGACGCAACATCAGGAGCACTCAAATGGCGTGCTGTTGTTGGCGGACCTATCGTTTCAGCACCGGCTGTTAAAGATGGGCATCTCTACTTCACAAGCCAGGACGGCAAGATATACTGCGCAAGGATCAAACACCAGGCTGTAATATGGAACTATGACTCAAAAGCGCAGATAGAAACATCCCCTCTTGTGGAGGATGGAAATGTCTTATTCGGGAACATCAAGGGATGGGTGACCTCCCTTAACGCCATGACCGGATCTTTGGTGTGGAAATACAAGGCGAATGAATCGGTATATTCTTCACCTGCAGCATTCTCAGGAAAAATATTTTTCGGGACCAACAGCAATGTGCTCGTATGCCTTGACGGAAAAACCGGAAACGTTGTGTGGAGAGCTCCATTTGACGCTGATGTCCTTACAGCCCCTGCCATTGCAGAAGACCGGATCGTAATTACTGGGGCTGATGGGAAGGTTTGCACCCTTAGATAGCGGCGCTTTATGCGCCGCGTTAAACTGCCTGGAAATTTCGTCCAGGCGGGAAGCTGCGACAAAAACGGTCGCGGGAAGCAGTTGGGAAGCAGTTGTTTAAGGCAGGCGGAATTTGTGGCTTTTCAAGCCGCGGAGAATTTGCCGGGTGATTTATCCGGCGGAGAATTTGCGACATGGGGCGTCGCGGTGAATTAGACCTTGTGCCACATTCACGTCGTCCCCGAATGCCCCGGTCGGATCCAGCCTCTCTAGGTTCTTGCTATGACTAGCATTTTAAGACCCCAACAAAAGCCGCTGGATTCCCGATTGTATCATTCGGGAACGACGGAGATTAGGGCAAATGCCTGGGATGACCGACGGTTTTGAACCTCCGCGGACCTTGGCCGCAATTCTCCGCGATGCGAAGCGAGCAAATTCTCCGCAGCCCAGAGGCTGCAAATTCTTCGCGGCATGGTCCACGCCGCAATTCTCCGACCCTGACCCTGGCTCCTACGATTGTTTGACTATAGTTTGACCGGTTTCACAACTGCTTCACTACGGCTTCACGCGACTGATCCCGTCGCAGCTTCACAATTGAAGACGCCCCTATTTGCCGTTTAGCATAAAAACAGTTCTATACAACACGCCAAATGCAATACCCATCGCATTCTCGTCAAAATCAAAATGATCATTATGGTGCCCGGCTTTTGTATCAGCGCCTATGCCTATGTAGGTGGCCTTTCCGCCGTTGTCCTGGACTTTTTTCATCATCCAGCAGGCGTCATCGCTTCCTGCCATTGGCTGTATCAGGTCAGTGCTGTTTACTCCGCAGACAGAGGCTGCAACCTTCATTACGATTTTTGCAAGGTCCCTGTCACTGCTGGCACTTATCGCTTCACCGCATTTCTGCGTTGTGAGTTTGACATCGTACATCTCCGCCGCACCGTGGAGTATTCTCATAACTGCCCGGTAAATGTATACTGCCGCATCTTCTGTGGCGCCCCTTGTCTCTATTTTCATATGTGCTTTCGGGGGGACAACGTTTCTTCCGTCTCCGGCATTAAGCACCCCGACATTCGTACGAGTCAGACCGTCCGGAGAGGGAGCAATACCATGGATGCTGAGTGCTGCCGAGGCGGCTGCCAGAAGGGCGTTTTTGCCTTTTTGCGGTTCCGCACCTGCATGTGCACCCACGCCCTTATAGTCCGCGTCAATTTTTGTAGAATAGAGAAAACCGTCTGTTCCTCCAAAAATTGTTCCCGTTGGATTGCCCAGTCCCAGATGGAGGGTAAGGAAGTAGTCTACGTCATCAACTGCTCCGGACTTTACAAAAGCATATCCGCCCCTGGCCCCTTCCTCCGCAGGCTGGAATATGAAGCGAACTTTGCCTTTCAGCGAAGACTTCTCAGAAAAGAGCTCTTCTGCAAGGGTCATTCCTACAGCTGTGTGGCCGTCGTGGGCACAGGCGTGCATGCAGTTGGGGTTAACTGAATTGAAGCCAAGCTGCCTCGGCAGGTGTGTAGATCCTTCTGTTTCAGTTGTATCCACGCAGTCAATGTCAAACCTTATTGCAGTTACCGGTCCCGGTCTGCCCGTGTCTATTTCTGCTGTCAGGCCTGTCAGCCCCTTCATCTTTTCTATTATCTCCGGAGATGCACCCTGGCTTACAGCTCTTCCTATCTGAGCTTCAATGTCAGCGTTGCGGCCTAGGACGTGCTCCATTTCAACAAATTCTCCGGCAAACTGGATGTTCATTCCGACATCTGTCAGTGTCTCTGCTATTTTCGATGTTGTCCTGAACTCGGCCCAGCCAGTCTCAGGATACCTATGGAAATCACGTCGTCTTTCCACCATTTTTTTAAATACTTTTTCTTCAGAGTACATTCGGTACCCCCCTAACCATGTAACTGGCTGCTTAATAATGCTAGAAATTATTCATCAGGCTTTCCATTGTATCCGCCTTCCTAATAAGCCTGACGGATCCGTCCTCGGCCATAAGGACTTCTGCAGGACGAAGCCTGCAGTTATAGTTTGAAGCCATCGAATAACCATAAGCCCCGGCATTCTTTACGGCAATTATGTCGCACTCTGAAACAGGTCCAATATTTCTATCCATAGCCAGTATGTCTCCGCTTTCACATATATTTCCGACAATAGTTGCATTGTTTATGTCGTTGACCGCTTTTTTGTCTGAGAGAACTTCAATTTCATGATATGAATCATAGAGCACATGTCTCATCATTACATTGAAACCAATGTCAGTGCCGACGTAATATTTACCGTAGTTCTTTTTTACGGCATGTACGGTCCCAAGAAGAAGTCCGCATTCAGCTGATATATACCTGCCTGGTTCGCATTTAAAATGGACATTTTGGTTGTCGTATTTATCAAGGAAGAGATCGATCGTCTCAAATAGTTTCTCCGATAGTTCGCTGAGATCAAGTCTTTTTTCTCCGGGCTTGTAGGGTACTCCGAAACCTCCCCCGAAATCTATGAATTCCAGCCCTGGAAAATTTTCGGCTATCATATCAAGAAGTGATTTTGCTGCGTCGACATAAGGATCAGCATCCAGGAACAGGGATCCTATGTGCTGGTTTATCCCGATAAGCTTAAGGTCATATTTTTCAACTATTTTTTTTACTTCCGGGTAAAATTCAGACTGGATACCAAACTTAGTCTTATGCCCTGCTGTTATGACTTTTTCACAGTGTCCTGCCCCCATACCGGGGTTGAACCTGACAGCAACACTTCCTCCCGGATCGATCTGGCCGAACTGCTCAAGCTGGGATAGTGAATCAACGCTTACAAGTATCCCTCTCTCGATGCAGTAACTCATTTCCTCACATGAAACATTGTTGCCTATATAAAATATCTCTTCCGGAGCAAAGCCTGCGTTCTGCAACACAAAGATCTCTCCAGGTGACATTGCGTCAGCACCCAGCCCCTCTTCGCGAATGATCTTCAATAAAGAGAGGTTCGTGTTGGACTTCGCAGAAAAACTCGGCTTAATCCTTCCGCGAAAAGCCTCAAGCAGGTCACGGCACCTTTGTCTCAGGATGCTCTCGCTGTAAACGTATAGAGGGCTTCCGTATTTTTTCAGCAGTTCCTGTGCTGTATCAAATTTCACAAACAAACGTATCACTCCCGTTTAAGTTTATTCTGGCAACTCCTGTTCTCAGGGCGGCATTTGCAACAGCTTTTGCAACAGCCGGCACTACCCTTGGATCGAGAGCAGATGGGATTATGTAATTTTTTGACAGTTCTTCATCGCTTACAAGTTCTGCCAGAGCCAGTGAAGCTGCAAGTTTCATTTCTTCGTTGATCCTTCTCGCCCTCACATCCAACGCTCCTCTGAATATACCCGGGAACCCCAGGCAGTTGTTGACCTGGTTCGGGAAGTCACTCCTTCCGGTAGCAATTACAGCTGCTCCTGCTGCCAGCGCCTCTTCAGGGAATATCTCAGGTGTGGGATTTGCCATAGCAAATATCACGGGATCCTTTGCCATTCTTCTGACCATATCCTGTGTCAGCAGCCCCGGTCTTGAAACTCCGAGAAATGCGTCTGCGCCCTCTATGACTTCAGCCAGCGGGCCCTTTGCGCCTGTTGGATTTGTAATGGCGGCAAGTTCCTCCTGCGCCCCGGTCATGCCTTCGGTATAGCCTGAGCAAAGAGCCCCATGTATATCGCACACAATTACATCCGCTGCTCCGGCGGATAGGAAATACCTTGCAATTGAGCTTCCTGCTGCTCCGGCTCCGTTTATGACGAGCCTGGCTCCCTCTATGGTACGACCCGTAAGCTTGAGAGCGTTTTTATAAGCAGCCAGAGCAATTACAGCTGTTCCGTGCTGGTCGTCATGAAATACAGGGATATCAAGCTTTTCCTGGAGCTTCCTTTCTATTTCAAAACATCTGGGGGCGGAGATATCCTCCAGGTTTATACCACCGAACGAAACGGCTATCCTTGAGACCGTTTCTACGAAATCATCTACATCTTTCGTACTCACGGCTAGCGGTATTGAGTCGATCCCTGCAAACCTTTTAAAAAGACAGCTTTTACCTTCCATTACAGGCATTGAAGCCGCGGGACCAATATCTCCCAGCCCAAGCACCGCTGTGCCGTCTGTTATCACGGCTACCAGGTTATTTTTAATTGTCAGGTCCCAGAGGGCATCAGGGTCGTTTTCTATCTTCCTGCATGGCTCTGCAACTCCCGGCGTGTAGACCAGTGCGAGGTCTTCCATGGTATCGATCGGGGTACGGCATTCAATGTTCAGTTTTCCTTTAAGTTTTTTATGCATTTCAAGCGATCTTTCAAAGATGTCGTTTACCAATATCAGCACTCCTCAGTTGTATGAATGTTGTTTTCTTTGTCGGACTTGTTCGGGTGATCATACCCTATTTCTTAATATTACTACTTCAGCAGGCAAGATGCTATCATAATGGCCTACACAATGAATAAAAGGAGCTGATCCTCTTGGATAAAAAAACAATGCTTGAAAAGGCGGCCCATTTTCATGGACACACATGCGGAGGACTGCTGATAGGTGTATCAGCCGCTCACTATGCGATGGAACTTCTGGGAACAGAAGGATCGTCAAAGGATGAGGAGATCGTATGTGTCGCTGAAAATGATTCATGCAGCGTGGACGCGATACAGTCCATCCTTGGGTGCAGCGCAGGCAAGGGCAATCTTATTTTCCGAATGAGAGGCAAGCAGGCCTTTTCCTTCTTCAACAGACAGACGGGAAAAAGTTTTCGTCTCGTACTTAAGGATCTGGATTTCAGCACTCCGGAGGAAAAGATGAACTTCATGCTGAATGCCGGAGGGGAAGATATTTTTGATGTCAAAGAGGTTTCGTTTGACCTCCCGTTAAAAGCCAAAATATACAAATCCAAAAGATGCGCCCTTTGCGGTGAGCTTACTGCGGAACCGTGGCTCAGGGTCCAATGCGGCAAAGAGGTCTGTATTGACTGCTTCCAAAATAATGATCCGCTTATAAGGTAAAAAAACAACGAGAGGCCCTTCTTTTTTATAAAAGTCAGGGGCCTCTCACTCTTTTGATCTGTTTGAGCTGCTGATATGTCTTAGAGAAGCTCTGCTATCTGTACTGCATTAAGAGCAGCGCCTTTGCGAAGATTGTCAGATACGACCCACATTGAGATCGCATTTTTCAACCCCGTGTCTTTCCTTATTCTGCCCACATAGACCGCGTCTTTACCCGCTCCTGTTATCGGCATCGGATAGACCGCATTTTTAGGATCGTCCAAAACGACTACGCCAGCAGCGTTACGAAGGATCTCCTTTGCCTTTTTCGGTGCAAGTTCCTTTTCGAACTGGGCAGTCACGCTCTCTCCGTGGCAACGAAATATCGGTACCCGCACTGTGATGCCGCTCACCATGAGTTCCGGAAGATGCATTATCTTGCGCGATTCATTTACCATCTTCCATTCCTCTTCAGATATGCCTTCATCATCAAAGGCGCCTATGTGAGGGAGAAGGTTAAATGCTATCTGGTGAGGATAGACGCCCCCACCCGGCATCTCTTTTCCTGCGAGAAGAGCCTCTGCTTCATTTTTAAGCGTCTCGACTGCTTTTATTCCTGTTCCTGCAACAGACTGGTATGTGCTTATGTTTACATACCTGAGTCCAGCTTCTTTATGAAGGGGCCATAGCGCGACTACTGCCTGGATGGTCGAACAGTTCGGGTTTGCTATTATACCTTTGTGTCCGGCGGCATCCCCTGGATTTATTTCGGGAACTACCAGCGGGACATCGGGGTCCATCCTCCATGCAGAGCTGTTGTCGATGACCACTGCGCCTGAGTCAACAGCAACGGGGGCCCATTTTATGGAGGTCGATCCTCCCGCAGAGAAGAGAGCGATGTCAATATTTTTGAAAGACTCTTCAGATACTGCTTCGACAGTTATTTCTTCTCCCCTGAAGACGATCTTGCTTCCTGCAGACCGTGGTGATGCGAGAGGCCTGATTTTTGAGACAGGATAATCCCTTTGTTCGAGAGTCTTGATCATCTCTCTGCCTACAAGCCCGGTTGCCCCCAGGACAGCTACAGATCTCATCCTGTCCATTAAAAAGAAGCCTCCTCAATAAAATGTTCATGGAGCGCCTTCACGGCATCTTCCGCCCTGTTTGAACCGACTATGCAGGTAAGAGCAAGTGCAGTTGAAGCTATCATTTCAATATTTATCCCCTCTTCTGCCAGCACAGTGAACATCTTTGAGGGTATTTCGGGGTGGTTTGCAATACCGGCACCTACTATCGTTACTCTTGCAATTTCTGTATCAAAAGAGACTCCCTGAGCTTCTATCTCCCTGCATATTTGGCGTGAAACCTGGATGGCTGTCTCTAAATTTGCTTTTTTGACGAGAAAACCTATATCGTTTACTCCGCCTCTCATGTTGTTCTGGATTATCATTTCAGCGCCGACGCCATTTTCCGCCAGGCTGCTGAAAAGTCGTGCAGCGACGCCGGGAATATCAGGAACTCCCAGCAAAACAACTTTCGCGACCTGTGAATCGTGTACCACTGCTTTTATTACAAGACCTTCTGTAACCGGATTACTCATCACCCAAGTGCCCTCCTCTTCTGTAAAGCTGGAACCAACATAAAGCGGGATTTCATAGCGAGCCGCCATTTCGACACTGCGGGCCTGAAGAACATTCGCTCCCTGGACTGCCATCTCCATACACTCTTCAAAACCTATCCGTTCTATCTTTTTGGGCTTATTCACCACACGTGGGTCCCCTGACATTATGCCCTTAACATCTTTGAGCAGCTGACAGGATTCCGCACCCAGTGCGCCTGCCAGCGCAACTGCAGAAAGGTCTGAACCGCCCCTCCCCAGAGTTATAACATCACCGGAATCTGTAATGGCCTGAAATCCTGTTATCACTGCAACGATCCCTTCATTCAAAGCTTTTTCAACGTTTTTCGGCTCTATGCTGTATATCCTGCCTTCCATGGGAAACCCCTTGGCTTTTATCCCGGCCTGCAGGGCTGTAAAAGACTGTGCCGGAATACCGAATTTCTGTATTGCTAAAGCCAGGAGCGCAACACTTTGCTGCTCACCTGTTGCAAGCAGCTGATCCATCTCACGCCCGTTGCTGGTGTTCGCAACATCTTTGGCAAGAGCCAGAAGATCATCTGTCATGTTGCCCATGGCTGAAACCACTACTGCTACCCTATATCCGCTGTCACGGACTTTCTTTACGATCTGGGCGACATGTCTCATCCTTTCGGGGCCTGCAACAGAAGAACCCCCAAATTTTAAGACTGTAAGAGGAAGGCCTGCATGGTCCATTAATTATTCCCCCATACCCTTTCAATAGCATCTTTCAGCCCCATGTCAACAGTGACCTGGGGTCCCTGAGCACTGCTGTCAAGGACAAAGAACTGCGATCTGACACCATGTTCCGTGAACGTCTTGCACATTGTTTCGGCAACCCTCTGAGTCGGTCCGTTGACAAGAGCAATTACTGAAGGCCCTGAGCCGCTTATTGCAACGCTCAGGCATTCAGGGAGTTCTCGCACCCTGGAAAAAATGACTTCCCCGCCGCTGAAGAGCTTGCTTCTGTACTGCTGGTGCAGCCTGTCATCCATACCCCATTTAAGGTAATCCCATTTGCCTGTTGCCCATGCGGCAGTAAGCAGAGCAGCTCTTCCCAGATTGAATACTGCGTCTTCAAACGGGACCTGTTTGGGAAGGGCTTTTCTTGCATCAGACGTTTTTACTCTTTCATCCGGAACTGCGACAACGCAGAGCACCTCAGGAGGAAGAGCCGGGAGGCTTACATACCTCAGGTTTTCTCCATCCCAGCAGCTGACTACCATTCCTCCCAGGAAACAGGGGGCCACATTGTCAGGGTGGCCTTCGATCCGTGTCATCAGCTGGAGTAGATCAGCTTCTCCTGCTTCATGGCCTGTCAGGTATTTTGCTATCAGAACACCTGCAACTACAGCTCCGGCAGAACTGCCAAGTCCGCGGCAGAGGGGGATGATATTATGACACCAGAGTGAAAATCCCGGGCCTTTGACTCCCCATCTTTCACAGGCCACTTCGTAAGCCCTGACAACAAGATTCGCGGCCGGATCTGAAAGTTCTTTAGCTCCCTCTCCATGCGCTTCTATGTTGTATTGCTTTTCCGGCAACAGCTCAATTACCTTGAATATGTTGTAAAGGGAAACCGCCATGCCTATAGTGTCAAAACCGGATCCCAGATTGGCGCTGGTAGCCGGTACTCTCAGTGTTATCAGAGGATTCAACCTTTCATCACCTCCAGAAGTTCTGCAAGCGTGTCACCTATCTCTATTGGCCTCCCAACCTGCGACATGGCTGTATCCGGATCTTTGAGGCCATTGCCTGTAAGCACCATTACTACTCTGATGCCCTTTGGGAGCCGTCCGAGTTTCTTGAGTTTTACCAACCCTGCCAGTGGGGCGCATGATGCGGGTTCTGCAAATATTCCGCCTTTTGATGAAAGGAAATACTGGGCAGAAAGGATCTCTTCATCTGTAACAGAGTTGAATTCCCCGTTTGATTCCTTTACTGCATCTTTAGCCAGATGCGCGCTTACGGGGTTTCCAATACGTATAGCAGTGGCGATCGTCTCAGGCTCAGGACATGGCTCCCCTGTTACAAGAGGTGCAGCTCCCGCTGCCTGAAAACCCATCATTTTAGGCAGTGCCTTGATTTTTCCGATCTCCTCGTACTGCCTGTAACCTGCCCAATAGGCACTGATATTGCCGGCGTTGCCTACAGGTATGGCATGCCAGTCCGGAGCTGCTCCGAGATCCTCACAGACCTCCCAGGCGCCGCTCCTCTGACCCCATAGACGATAGGGGTTTACTGAGTTGACGATGGCGTAGCCTTTTTCATCGGCAGCCTCCCTTGCCATTTCAAGCGCCCTGTCGAAATTTCCCTTTACTGCTATAACTTCGGCTCCGTACATCAACGCCTGTGCCAGCTTTCCAAGGGCAACTTTGCCTGCCGGCAGCAGTACATAACAGGGGATCTGTGCTGCTGCAGCGTATGCTGCGGCAGAAGCTGAAGTATTGCCGGTAGAAGCACAGACAAGGGCTTTCGCACCGGATTCGAGTGCTTTGGCTACCGCCATTACCATTCCCCTGTCTTTGAATGAACCTGACGGGTTGCAGCCTTCAAGCTTTCCCCAGAGATCGATCTCCAGTTCTCTGCTTATACCTTCAAGGTGTACTAATGGTGTGTTTCCTTCTCCTAATGTTATAAGCGGCGTTTTGTCCGTTACGGGAAGAAGGCTTGCGTATCTTTGGATAACTCCCATTTCAATTCCCCCTTAAAATAATAAATACCGCCCCTGTACTTTGACAGGAGGCGGTATATTCCGCGGTTCCACTCCACTTCGGTCAGGTCTGTAAAAGACTTGCCCTCATTCGCGCTGTACAGGGCGCACCCTGATACCTTATCTGTTTAAATTCCAGCTTCGGCATCAGCTCAAGGGTGGTTTTCAAAGACATGGCAACCGAGATCTTCCAGCGCCGGCAAAGCCGGGATCCCGTCTCTGGGATGCTTTTTGTCCCTTACTATCCCTATCATCGCTGTTCAAAAATTAAGTTGATTGTGAGCGTTTATACATCTACTTAGAGTAATTGTCAAGCAGTTCTAATGAATGGTAATATAGGAAATTATACACCAAGTTTGACTATCACTTCCTGGAGGGATAAAATCGTATAAATAATGGTGTCGGAGTCCTTATTCGATTGGGGTCTGCCTTGCGTATTTACAGTTGGGCGCAGATACAAAGGAGTGAGCACTATGACATTTAGCATGAAGGAACATGTTGAAAGTCTGGGAATCAAGACCGTACTTTCATATCTGGAAGGGGATCCGGAAAAAAATATCCCCAAAGTTGTAAAATGGGTAAAAATGTTTGACAGAAAAGGGATTTATTCTGCAGCATATCCGGGACTTGAAAAAATTGTCTCGGACCCGCAAGACATGTGGTTCCAATTTATCAAGAGCCTCTATTCAGACATCGACCCTAAAGTGAGAAAACGGATATTCAGGAATTTTTTACTGCACTCAGCTATCGAGGGATTCAGCAAACGAGCAAAAAACGAGGAAAAATATAACTGCAACGTGCCGTGGGCTATACTTATGGACCCTACAAGCGCTTGCAACCTGCGCTGTAAAGGCTGCTGGGCTGCTGATTACGGCAGTTCTATGAATCTTGAGAAAGAAATATTGGACAAAATAGTCCAGGAAGGCAAAGAATTGGGCACATATACATATCTCTTCAGCGGCGGGGAACCACTCATGAGAAAGGATGACCTTTTAGATATTTGCAAAGAACATGACGATTGTTTATTTTTGGCATTCACAAATGCCACTCTGATAGACCATTCTTTCGCAGATCAAATGCTTAAAGTAAAGAATTTTGTTCCTGCCCTAAGCATAGAGGGTTTTAAAGACGAGACCGATTTCAGAAGAGGCGAAGGAACATACCTTGCTGTTGAGAATGCCATGAGGGTCCTGAAAGAAAAGAAACTGCCCTTTGGTATATCCTGCTGCTATACAAGCAAAAACTACAAGTCGATAGGGAGTGATCAGTTTTTTGATCACATGATAGAGATGGGGGCAAAATTTGTCTGGCTCTTTACTTATATACCTATAGGCGAGAATGCGGTAATTGACCTGATGACAAACGCAAAACAGCGAGAATTTATGTACAGGCAAGTACGCAGCTTCAGAAAAACAAAGCCCATTTTTACAATGGATTTCTGGAATGACGGAGAATATGTAAACGGCTGCATCGCCGGAGGAAGAAGATATCTTCATATAAACGCAAATGGAGATATTGAGCCCTGTGCATTCATACACTATTCAGACTCTAATATCCGTAATAAAACACTGTTAGAAACTTATACGTCGCCTTTGTTTATGCAATACAGGCAAAATCAGCCATTTAACAAAAACCATCTGCGTCCCTGTCCCCTTCTGGACAATCCCGAACGTTTAAGGATGATAGTTGAATTATCAGGTGCTAAGTCAACATATCCAGATAAACCCGAAGATGTCATAAGTTTAACTTCCAAATGCATGGACAGCTCAAAGCTCTGGGCTACTGTCGCGGATAAACTCTGGGCTGAAAACATGGGGCATAAAAAATAGGGAGTGCCTGTTGATATAAAAATATGTATACGCGCCTTTTTTCAAAGAGCAAAATCAACCTTAATCACATACATTTTTTTACGTACAATATTAATTGATATTTATAACTCTTTCTGCTAGAATGCTTTCCGCACAGGAGTATTTCGACTAGGTGGTGTTTGGTCACATGGCAGCAACAAAGGCATACGATGACAAAGTTATTATGACACGCGAAGGATACGACAAACTCAAAGCAGAGCTCATAGCACTGCGCGGAGACGGAAGAGCCGAGATAGCCGCCAAACTTGAAGAAGCGAGAGGATTCGGCGATCTCAGCGAAAACGCTGAATACCACGCAGCCAAGGAAGAACAGGAGAAACTTGAAAATAGGGTACTCTGGCTTGATTACCAGCTAGGTAAAGCCAAGATAGTTGACGCAGAGGATGTTGATACAAGCTCAGTAAGCCTTGGGACAACAGTCACTCTAAAAGACCTGGACCTCAAAAAAACTCTTATCTATACCCTTGTAGGAACTGAAGAAGCTGACATAAAAGAAAACAGGATCTCTGCCGCCAGTCCGGTCGGAATGGCGATAACCGGCAAAAAGATCAATGACGAGGTCATGGTCAGAACTCCCCGCGGCATAAGACATTTAAAAATAATGAAAATCAGGCTTAAATAAAGCCTGATTTTTTTATTTTTATGTTTAGGTTACAATTATATAATGTTTAGCTGAAAACTAAATATTAAATGTCTCTTTTTCTTAGAACCTTCTTTCAATACGGAAAGACACTTTTATCACGCTTTCAAGAAAATCTCCGAACTCCAGGCCATAGGCCCTTGCTGCCTTTGGAACAAGGCTAGTGGCTGTCATTCCGGGTGCGGTATTGACCTCCAGTAAATATGGTTCTCCTTCGTCATTGACCCTAAAGTCTACCCTGCTGTAAGACCTGCACCCAAGGCTTTTATGAGCAAGGACGGCCA
This sequence comes from Synergistetes bacterium HGW-Synergistetes-1, assembly GCA_002839185.1. Taxonomy (NCBI): domain Bacteria; kingdom Thermotogati; phylum Synergistota; species Synergistetes bacterium HGW-Synergistetes-1. The sequence continues at coordinate 367,349 of PGXO01000001.1, forward strand.
AGTCACCGATCTTCCTTGATGCTTCTTCTGAAAAATCCGCGGGACATATATATTCTGTACAGCCGCTTGTGTATTTATTTTTATAGTCATAAAAACCTACGTGAGGCCTGATATCTATTGCAGGAAGCGCTAGGACTTCTCCGTTTTCCTTTTCCCATACCGGAACAGTGATCTCCCTGCCAGGGATATACTGTTCAACAAGAGCTTTTTCTTCATTTTTGTAGGCTTTCCAGCAGTTTTCTATGCCTTCTTTCAGTTCCTCTGCTGTTTTTGCCAGAGTGACACCAACAGTACTGCCTCCGCTGTTGGGCTTTACGACCAATGCCCCGTACCTGTCCAGCATCTCTTCCTCACGGATGCCGGCCGGATTTCCTTTGTGGATTATGCTTCCTTCAGGCATTGGAAGGTCATTGACAGAAAAGAGCAGTTTTGCGACTGTCTTGTCCATTGCAAACATACATGCTTCAGGTCCTGAGCCGGTGTATGGTATACCATAGGCATCAAGACATGTCTGGAAGCGTCCGTCTTCTCCCCAGTCTCCGTGAAGCGCGATAAATACACCATCTGCATTGAAAGTATGCCATTTTTCAACGAATTCCTTAGGTGAGAGAACATCTTCCAATACAACTGAGTGACCTTTCTGAGACAGTGCCTCGTATACCGCTCTGCCTGAGTTCAGCGATACTTCCCGTTCGGGGCTTGTTCCGCCGTATGCAACAACTATCTTCATTTGCATCAAGTCCTTTTTAAACGATCAAATTTGTCCGGTATCGAAGTAATTAACTTATGATCCAATTAATCAGAAACTCTTTTTGGTTGCCTCTGAATTCGTCTCTGACTGTATTCCTATTTTTACATCCGGGTAGGCATTTATGAAGAAAAAGAGTCCAGCTTTTATTTCGTCCCCTGCCTTGTTGTCACTTATCCACAGATGCCAAGTTATGCAGTGCTTATTGTAATTCACAGAATAGTACATGGAGCCTATTTCCTGTGAAATATTGTCATAGGTGGCAGTCACAGAGAAAGTCCATTTTTCCCAGGAGGCCCCGAAAGGCAGTGGGAAAGAGACAGTCTGGTAAAAGTTTTCGTTGTCAGCATATCTGTCCCATGCAAGGGGTGATGATCCTTCAGCCCATCTCCTGAAGTACATGGAGCTGAAATTTAGTGAACCTATATTCCATCTCACTCCGAACCACCCGTCGATAAGGTCCTGAGTCTGGTCTCCGCCTTCGTATGTATGGTACACGTATCTTGCACCGTAAAAAGGTTTGAAGAAGAAATCCCCGACATCGGGCGATCCTGTCATTTCAGTGCCGAAAAGTATCCTTTCCCTCCATGGCATGACAATGCCAAGGTTATCCTGATAGCGCCCGTAAATACCAAAGAATCTTATCTTACCCCAGTTTGAATCTTTTCCGTACCATGGCGAGTATACGCCAAATTCCGGGTCTGTCCAAACATTAAAGCGCTGTTCCAGTCCCGGTCTCATTTCAGTCTCTATCAATTCTCTCTGGGCCTGATATAGTATCGCCCTCCAGCCGTTTGGTGCATTATACTCAAGTCCCCACTTAGGGCGCCACATTATCTCATCAGAATCAGAGTCATAAATACGATCAGACTCTAAAAATACAGAGAGCCCCTCTGACAGTATCTCTCTGCTGTAACGTAGCCTTGCCTCCAACATATCGTTTGACCAGTATATAGCGTTGACATTCAATTCTCCGAAATTTCCTAATTCAATATATCCTTTAAGCCCACCGCCCATACCTTTGTTTGAATCATATGAGAAATAGGGAAGAAGACTCTGCTCTTTCGGTCCCAGTTTTGCCACGTAATCAAAGGGGTAGGTAAATATGCACTTCTCTCCGATGTATATTCTCGGACGCCTTATTATCATTTTTTTGTTGGGTATTATTACTACTTTCTTGGATTTGAGCCTGTAATGGGGTTTTTCAAAATCACAGGTCGTCGTCGTCACGTTCAGCCATTCTGTTATCTGCTCATCTTCAGCATCCTTTTTGCTCTTTTTGGGACGTGATTTGAGAACACCGAATTTTACAGCATCATCCACGGGCATTACTTTGACATTACCACCCTGCAAGTAAAGCGCGTCCATCTTGCCTGAAGCATCAGTCAGGAGGCCCCTTCTTGTTTCAAGGCTGTAAGTCAGGTGCTCTCCTGTCAGTTTGTCCGGTCCTGAAAAGAGCGTTACCTTTCCCCTTTGATCAGAAAAAGCCTCCACAAGCTGATTGTTGCTGTTGTATTCAACATGAGGAGCAAACATCCGCATGGTTTTATTTCGCACCTTAACGTTTCCGTCCGCTGTAGCTATCCCTGTGTTCTCCTGATAGACTACGCTGTCAGCGTCGATATGGACCTCATCAGGAGTTTCTTCAGCAGAAAGAGGTGTGAGAAGAAATGCACATGTAAAGATGAGGCCAAGCAGAATGACCTTTATTGGTCCGTCCAGAAATATTTTATTCATTCTTTCCAAGTTACTACTCCCCCGCCTGATACTATGCATTCTCCGCTTTTAGTATCGTAGGTACCCTCTTTACCTTCAACTGTGATCTTTCCATCCGTTATTATTACACCCTTGAAAAATCTCCACAGTTCTTTGGCTGCTTCAAATTCAACTCTGCCAGCCTTAAGGTTGTAAACATTATTTTTTTCTGTCATGACAGCGTCTGCGCTTGTCATTTCGATATCGTTGTTGGCTCTTGTAAATACACCTTTATCCGCGTTGATCCTGGTGACCTTGTCACCACTTTCAGTGATAGTAATATCAAGAGACTCCCCGTAAAAGAGTCCATCCCTGTGTTCTACCCTCGGAGAGATCAGTTTCCACTGCGCTCCGTTGATCTCCCTTTCTATTTCGATATTTTCAACAATAATATCCGGCAGAGGAATGTCACCTGCCCTGTTGGCAAGGTTAAGATCTCTCCATAAAAAGACCACAATCACAGCGATAAAAACCAACGCTGCGATCGTGTATGCCTTTTTACGGGATATTTTTTTTATTGACAAATCAATGTCATTCCAATCAAAAATATTACGGATTTATCTGTGATCCGGTGCCCTGAGGAGATGTCGCATCCCCGGAAACAGCCATAGATGATATCTGACTTGGTATCATATACCCGTGGACAGTTGCAGCAGATGTTGTTTCAACATAGAACAAAGTACCCTCTTTCAGGTGGTTGTCCGAACCCCTTACGAGGAAACCACCGGCAAGGCCAAGAGGACCAAGAAGGACTGCACCCGCAAAACTTGCGCCTACTGCTCCATAAGTCGCAGCATCAGCTTCCATAGCTTTTTTCGCTGCTTCTCCCATTGCTACAGTAACTGAGTTGGGGCCTATGACTTCAAGCGCGTCGAATGCCATTTCAATTTCCGATGGCCGTCCGAAGCTGCGCGGAGGCTTGACCTTGGTTATGTGGGCAAAGATCCTGCTGCCTCGGGGAGCTACAAGATTCTTGTTTATCACGATCTCTTCTACCAGTTTCAAAACAACTTTGTCATCGACCTTTACATTTTTCACCGTGAGTGTCTGAGAAAGTGATGTCTTTACGACAGTTGCGGCAGGTATCTCTACCGGGGTCGCAAGAACTCCTTCAGGAAGAAGCTTGGTTATAATCCTCTCTGTTCTTGAAGCCAGGGCGCCGCCCTGAACTGTTCCTTCAACGACTGCTTCCAGTGTGTCGATCCTTCGTGCCAGTGACCATTCCGGATGTATCTGCTGAGTAACAGCCCATTCTGCAACAGAGAGCTTGAAAAGGAGCGATGGCTGAGTTGTTGTCCCCTTCTCCAAGAAATCCAGCATAGCAGTCTGGCGTTCCGTCAGACTTCCGGGAAGCTCTCTCCCGAAGACTTCTTTTTCAGCTGTGTTAAGTCTGGAAAGAAGCCCTCCTCCCTGAGGCGAACCATAAACTATCGTCTCTATCCTCTCGAGTGTTTGAAAGGCAGGACCTCCGTCAACAGCTACATCTGATGCAGATGAGACTGTCACCGATGCAAAGGCTGTAAGAATTACTGCAGTCAGCATCAACATACTTTTCAACTTCATAATCGTTTCCTCCTTTCAATTTTTCACTTTAGAATTTTTTACAGCTGCTGCAATGAAATCCAGGAATAACGGATGGGGTTTTACCGGACGGGATAGAAACTCTGGATGGAACTGAACTCCCAGCATCCATGGGTGACATGTATTTTCCATTATTTCTACCTGTCCCCCTGAAGGACATATCCCGGCTACTATCATTCCGGCCTTTTCAAAGAGTTCTATATATTGATTGTTAAATTCGAAGCGATGCCTATGTCGCTCGCTTATTATCTCTGCACCATATATTGAAAAGGATTTCGTATCCTTCTTAAGTTCACACGGGTACGCTCCCAGCCTTGATGTTCCTCCTATGTCAGCTATGTTTTTTTGCCCCTCCATGTAGTGTATAACAGGGTGGGGAGTCATTTCGTTCATTTCAAGACTGTTCGCTCCTGAAAGTCCGAGGACGTTTCTGGCAAATTCTATAACTGCAACCTGCATCCCAAGGCAAAGGCCAAAGTACGGGACTTTGTTCTCCCTTGCATATTTCGCCGCTGCTATCTTTCCCTCTACTCCCCTCTGACCAAATCCTCCCGGTACAAGGATCGCATCCGCTTTGGACAGAATTTCTTCCGGGTTCCCATTTTCAAGATCCTCCGCTTCGACCGGCATTACCTGCACTTTCACGCCATTAGCTATACCTGCATGTGCAAGGGCTTCGTTCACGCTTAGATAGGCATCCTTGATTTCTGTGTATTTGCCGACAAGGGCAACCGTAACCTCACCTTTCAGGTTGTCATATTTCTCCAGGAATGAATTCCAGTCTTCCATGTCAGGCTTAACATCTGAGTTCAAGCCTAATTTTCTCAATGCGATCGTGTCAAATTCCTGTTTGTGCAGTATGGAAGGTATGCGATAGATGGAATCTGCATCTATGGCTTCAAATACACAATCCGGCATTACACTGCAGAAAAGTCCGATCTTCTCTCTGAGATCCCTTCCAACCGGGTACTGTGAACGACATACAATAAGATCAGGCTGTATGCCTATGCGTCTAAGTTCGTTGACGCTGTGCTGTGTCGGTTTTGTCTTTAATTCACCGGATGCGGCTATGTACGGGACAAGCGTTACATGGCAATAGAGTATATTTTCTCTCCCTATCCTGCCTGCAAGCTGCCTGATCGCTTCAAGGAAGGGAAGTCCTTCTATGTCTCCCACTGTTCCGCCGATTTCAGCTATTACAACATCTTTGTCTTCGCCTACTCTCAGTATCCTGTCCTGTATCTCATTTGTTATGTGAGGGATGACCTGGACCGTTGCCCCATTGTATCCGCCGCTTCTTTCCCTCTGTATTACAGCGGAATAGACTTTACCGGTTGTGCAGCTGTTTTCTCCGGTAATAGCCTCATCGATAAAGCGCTCATAATGCCCAAGGTCAAGGTCTGTCTCCGCTCCGTCCCAGGTAACAAAAACTTCACCGTGCTGGAACGGGCTCATTGCACCGGCATCTACATTTATGTATGGATCCATCTTTATGATACTGACCCTGTAGCCTCTTCTCTTAAGCAATACACCAAGAGATGCGGCGGTTATTCCTTTACCTAATGAAGAAACGACTCCGCCGGTAACAAAAACATACTTTGTCATTTAAAACGCCCCTTTAATGTCGCAGTTTAGCAATAAAATTACCTTAAGTATCTTAGAGGATTCTGCGGGGTGCCATTCCTGCGCACCTCAAAATGGAGGTGATTACCCGTAGACCTTCCTGTGCTGCCAACTCTTGCTATCTGCTGTCCTGATCTTACCGTAGCACCATTCCTTACAAGAAGACTGCTGCAGTGTCCATAGAGAGTAGAGATACCTCCGGGGTGAGAAATAACTATAGTCTTTCCATATCCGCCCATCCAACCGGAGTGTACTACTCTTCCATCTCCTGCTGCCACTATGCCTCTCCCTCGTGGTGCCCTTACATCCAGTCCCGAGTGGAAAACCCTCCTGCGTCCAAAAGGGCTGCGTCGCCATCCAAATACACTGGATATCTTGCCCATGACCGGCCACCGGAACTTTCTTGACGATGTGGTAACAGTCGTCCTGGCAGCTCTGGCACTGGTTCTTCCCGCAGATGCCGTTACAGCGGCAACCTTAGCTCCGGGAAGGAATATTTCGCTCCCTATCTTGAGCTGCGTTTCGTCGCTCATCAGGTTTGCCGCATAGACAGCCTGTTTATAAGAACCATGCTTATCGGCCAGTTTGGCAACAGTATCATTTTTGGCCACCTTGATAAATATCCCGTCCTGGTTTGGGATCCTGAGCACTGTACCAAGTTTTAGGTGGTTGATGTTCGATATTTTGTTGGATCCGATTATGGTGTCAAGATCAAGATCGAATTTATTCGCGATCGTCCAGAGCGAATCACCATCTTTGACTACATACTCAGTCAGCAAAAGAGGCTTGCCTCTTTTTTCAAGGTCAGCTTCATACTTTTTAAGTTTGTTGACGTAGGCAAGCGTCAGAGGAACAGAATCAGTCCGGTCAGGAATATAAAGAATATCCGTATACTTTGGGTTTTCGTTTGGCTTGAGGCCGTTCGCACGTCTGATATCCTCAACTTTTACTCCGTACTCTTTCGCCACAGAATCAATGGTATCCCCCTGGTCCAGTATGACTTCCTGCCAGCATATGTCCCCAATCAGAGCTTCTTTGTCCTCACTGAGGATCAGTCCATCGCCTCTTGAGAGCACTCCATATAATTTAAGTTCTTCTGTGGTAAGTGTGGGGATGCTCGGAAGGGGTCCAATCCCTATTGGGATGACCTCTGTTTCGGACTCAAAAGGTTCAGATGAAGAGCTGACAGCTGACAGCTCAGAGACGTCAACCATTAAAAACCCTCTGCTGTTGACAGTTTTTTCAGATATGTCCGGCAGGTCCATCCCTATCCAGTACATACCTGCTCTCTCAGCTGCCATTGCAGACAGGATCACAGATGCCGACAGCGCCGCAATGATAAACAGGCTGAAGTATATCGTTTTTCTTTTTTTCAATTTGATCAAGGTAAACCTCGACATCATTCAGTCACTCCACACATCATCCGTTCTCACTGACTTTAGCATTTAGTGAACAGTTCAGCCCGCCTTTATTGTAGCAAGAAATTCGCGATTATTCACCGTGTTGCGTAATTTATCCAAAATAAGATTCAGCACTTCTGCTTCATCCATATTAGCTATTTTCCTTCTCAGCGCCCAAATGCGCTGGAGGTCATCTTCAGGAACCAGCAGCTCCTCTTTTCTTGTGCCTGATTTAGTTATGTCCAGAGCCGGGAATATTCGCTGTTCTGATATCTTTCGTGATAAATGTACTTCCATGTTCCCGGTTCCTTTGAATTCTTCATATATGACATCATCCATCCTGCTGCCGGTTTCGACAAGTGCCGTTCCTATTATAGTGAGACTTCCGCCAAATTCAATATTTCTTGCTGCTCCGAAGAATTTTTTAGGGAAATAGAGAGCAGCTGGATCCATACCGCCGGAAAGTGTCCTTCCCGAAGGAGGAACGATGAGGTTTGATGCCCTTGCCAGCCTGGTTATCGAATCAAGCAGCAAAACTACATCCTTGGATACTTCGACCAGCCTTTTTGCTTTTTCAAGCGCAAGCGCTGCTACGCGCATATGCTCTTCTGCCGGTCTGTCAAAAGTGGAGGCGATGATCTCTCCATCGACAGAACGCGCCATGTCTGTAACTTCTTCCGGTCTTTCGTCAATCAGAAGTACCATCAGGATAACTTCAGGATGATTAGTTGTAATAGCGTTCGCGATATTTTTCAGGAGGGTCGTTTTTCCTGCTTTCGGAGGAGAGACTATGAGAGCCCTCTGTCCTTTGCCTATCGGGGCAAAAAGGTCTACCATCCGGGTAGAAACGACTTTTCTGTCTGTCTCCAGATTTAATTTTTCATCAGGGAATATTGGAGTGAGCGATTCGAATTGGGGTCTTTTTCTTGCAGCTTCCGGATCTGTAAAATTAACATTTTCCACTCTCAGAAGAGCCTCATAATGTTCCTGTTCCTTGGGTGGGCGAATTATTCCCCAGACTACATCTCCGTTCCTCAGTCCAAATCTGCGGATCTGTGAGGCAGAAACATATATGTCATTGCTGCTAGGAAGCAGTCCGGACGGCCTAAGGAAACCATACCCTTCAGAGAGGCACTCTAGTGTTCCTCCGTTGAACCTGTACCCCATAGTTTCAGCCTGAGTCTTAAGTATATCAACTATAAGGTCGTCTTTACGCCTGGCCGATATTGAAGTAACACCTATCTCTTTCGCAATCTTTCTCAGTTCAGCCAGTGTTTGCTGTGCCAGAAAATTGAACCCCAATTTGGGATTGGTATGCTTGTGCTGCTTAGCATATCCATTGCCATTGTTATTGCCATTCTGCTCTTTGTTTGCCTCCGCGATTACAGCAGATACAGCTTCGGGGGCAACTTCAGGAAGAGATGCTTCCTTTAAAACACAATTGACATCTGCAGCAGATGTCACCTCATTCACTGGTTCAGATGCAATAACATCATTTTCTGCTTCATTCAGCTGGATCGTCTCTTTTTCTTTTTTTACTGTGGAAGAGCTTTTGGTCCTTGTTGTTTTCTTCTTTGGTTCTTCTGTAGTTTCACTTTTTTTTCTTGGCAACTTCTCTGACCTCCCGGTCTAGTGTCATTTTCTTCTTACTATTTCGAATTTGATGTCCGACCATACTTTTGCAGGCGTGGAAACAGTAACTCTATACGAACCTACCGGGAGAGGAGTCCCCTCTTCCCTTAAAAGATAAAAAGCTCTTACCCCGTCTTTAGTCATAAGTTTAAGAGGTTCCGAAAGGACCAGTTCCTTGCCGTAATACCATGAAACCTCCAGATGGCTGCCTTCACGTGCAGAAGAATACTTCAGCCACAAACATATCTGACTAGGACCGTAGGGGATGCTGTTGCCGATCAGCAGAGGCTCACGGTTATCTCCAAGTTCCTGGCAGATAACTGCTTCTTCGACCTTAAAGAAACTTGAGAACGGACCGACTTTTAAGCTCCATGTCACCAGCAAAAGCAGGAGAATTACACTGAAACCGAGAAGGACAAGCGGTCTCTTCTCTGACATATGCGTATTGATGCTTTTCATGCAGTACCACCAATCTCTAACCTAGCATTTTACCATGAGTATCTAAAAAAACAAAAATCATGAACTATATTTATTCCATATTTCGTATAGCTCTGAAATAATCCCTTCGTGCACGTCGATCTCAAAACCGTCCACAGTAAGTTCTGATTTTTTGCTTATACCATCCACTGCTTTTTTCTCAATAAGCGCTTCAAGCATGGACCTCTCATCATTCTTGCCTGGGCCAAGCCATTCTCTCCAAATATATGAAAGAGCAGTACTGAGTGCGTAACAGCCCCAGTTGCTGACATCTACAGGTATGGTTACATCTGTGCGTATGACGGAAAGACACTTTCTGAACTCCGGTCTGATATTACATATTTCTGTGACAAAGTTGCCCATCCCAACTTCATTTCCTCCGTCACCTATCCCTACTGTAAAAATATTTTTGCGCGAACAGAGGACTGAGATCCAGTCCAACGAAGGTGTCCAGGCAGAAATATCCTCGCTTCTCATGTTGTAAAATTTGCCGTCTGCCGCACGTCCCAGACGTTCTGTGAATACTACGGCATCAGGAGAAAAAGAATCAAGTTTATCAAAACGGTCAACTGCTATCACTTTTTCTTCAGGAAAACCGGCAGCAGCTGCACTTGCCCTAATTGCATCCAGACAAAGGTCGTCTGTCCAGATCTCAGTTTCAGCACCATGCTTCCAAAATGCCCTTGCCAGAACAACTGCCCCTCCGGGGCCATCTGTTTCAGGCGCTCCTGAAGAGGGAACGAAAAAACCCGAAACCACAGCGACCTTGGAGACATCAGCCAGTACTTCTGCGGCTTTTTGCAAGTAGAGGTGTTTGCACAGGTTTGAGATACCTCTTTTGCCTTTATTTGAAGCAACGATATTGACCAGTTCTTCTGCAAATCCTGACGGTAATCTGTATTTTTCCATTTGATCGTCTCTAAATGCTGAGTATTTCAACAAGTCTCAGCATATCAGCATCCAGGCTTCTTTTTGTTTCCCATGCGGTTTTGATATCAGAGGAGACAATATTGCCGTTTACCCTTCCAACCATCATCCCCCGTCCTCCTTTAATAAGGAGTTCTACTGCAGCGGCACCCAGCCTTGAAGCAAGTACGGTGTCAAAACATGAGGGAGCTCCTCCTCTTTGCAGGTGTCCAAGTACAACGATCCTGGGGTCATAGCTGCCCTGACCCTTAAGCTTTTCTGCAAGTTCAGAAGCCGACATAACTCCCTCTGATAAGACGATAATAGAGTGAGTTTTACCCCTCTCTTTTGCGTAGCTCAGTTTTTGGGATATAGCCTCAATATCAGGAGCTATCTCCGGCACAAGGACAAATTCTGCTCCGCAGGCAACACCCGTCTCCAGGGCTAAAAAACCTGAGTTTCGCCCCATGACCTCGACAATAAACATCCTGTCATGGCTGGATGCCGTGTCACGAAGTTTGCTTATGCACTCCAGAGCTGTGTTGCATGCCGTATCGAAACCAATAGTGCAGTCTGTCCCAGCTATATCATTGTCTATAGTCCCCGGTATCCCTACAACAGTTACTCCCCTGCTGTGCAGCTCATTTGCCCCGCGGAAAGAACCATCACCGCCGATAACTACTAAAGCCTCAATATCATTTTCTTTAAGTTTTGAAACTCCTGCATTGACGCCTTCCGGCCTAAAAAATTCAGGACACCTTGCTGTTCTCAGGATCGTCCCTCCATGGAGAAGTATCCCTCCGACAGAACTCCTTGTCATAGGGACAAGATCGCCCTCCAGCAGCCCCTCATACCCTCTCCTTATCCCAACAACATCAAGTCCGTTGTAGAGAGCAGTACGTGTTACCGCCCTTATCGCCGCATTCATGCCCGGAGAATCTCCTCCACTTGTCAGGACACCTATCCTTTTTAACATGCTTAAGCCTCCCTGTTAAGCCTGATCATACAATATTTGTTTACGACCAGACTCTGTTTGTATTGATCCACTATCCACAATAGAAAGAAACCTATTGTTTCACCCATGAAGCTTCATTGTCCTGTGAAGATACCCTTCTTGACCACACTAATACAGAACATACCTTTCCCGCAGCCTTTTCCACTGCTGATATCGCTGCACGCAGAGTATTTCCTGTGGTGTATACATCATCGACCAGCACAACTGAACGTCCTGCAAGGCTTTCTGATCCCATAGCGTCTGCCGGCATCATTTGCCTTGATGAGCTCGTCTTTCCCGCCTGAGGAAGGATATCATTTTTCCAGAAAAGTTTTTTGTCGTCAGCAGGTATATTCCATACCTGAGAAATACCTTCAGCCAGCAGTAACGACTGATTATATTCCCTCCTGCCGGATCTGTGTAAAGGTACAGGTATAAGGATGTCTGCATCTTTATCAATAAAGGTTTCGCCCATAAGCCTGCCCATTGGTATACCCAGAGAACGTGAGTTTCTGTATTTCAAGTTCAGCAAAAGTTCACGAGAGATGCCTTCGTGAAGTGAAAGCGCATGACAAGGGACTGAATTGCTGCAGCACACAAGGCCGTAAGGGGCGCCGCATTTAGCACAAAACGAAGGAAGCGGAGAAACAACTGACCTCATGCACCCGTCACAGCATGATATTCCGATCCTGCCGCAGACAGGACATGTTTCAGGCCATAAAAAATGAAAAAGAGAATGTACGAGATCATCAGTCATAAATTTAAAGAAAGAACACCGCGAGGATGTCGAAGAAATACCTTTTCGGTGATCCTGCGGTGCTCTGATATACAAACCCTGCCCTATACAGCAGCTGCTTTTTTGAGTATCTCTGCCTTGTCAGTGCGTTCCCATGTGGGAATCGGATCAAGATCTACACGGCCCATGTGACCGTATGCAGCCAATCTTTTGTAACACGGTTTGCGAAGTTCTAGATCTCTAATTATTGCCGCGGGGCGAAAATCAAAGTGCTCCCTGATAATTTCTGTTATCTTCTGGTCAGGTATGGTCCCGGTACCAAAAGTTTCTACCATTATCGATACAGGTTTTGCAACGCCTATAGCATAAGCGACCTGTATCTGGCAGGCTGCGGCAAGCCCGGCAGCAACAACATTTTTGGCTACGTATCTGGCCATGTAGGCGCCGGATCTGTCGACCTTCGTCGGGTCTTTCCCGGAGAAGGCCCCTCCGCCGTGGGGAACAGCGCCCCCATATGTATCTACAATTATCTTTCTTCCTGTAAGGCCGCTGTCCGCCTGTGGTCCTCCCATGACAAAACGCCCTGTCGGGTTGATAAGTATCCTTGGTTTTTTTTCTATCAGAGATTCCGGTATTACCGGAGCTATCACGTACTTTTCCACATCTTCGGCAATCTGCTGCTGTTCTACCGCAGGATGGTGCTGTGTGCTTATTACTATCGTGTCAACACGCACAGGTTTGCCGTCTACATACTCTACAGTGACCTGGGCCTTTCCGTCCGGGCGAAGGTAGGGTATTGTCTTGTTCTTCCTTACCTCAGCAAGTTTGCGTGTGAGTTTATGGGCGAGTGAGATCGGCATGGGCATAAGTTCCTCTGTCTCATCGCATGCATAACCGACCATCAGTCCCTGGTCTCCTGCCCCGATCTTATCAATTTCATCTTCGGAGAGGTCTCTGGCCTCTAGTGCTTTGTCCACTCCCTGTTTGATATCCGAAGATTGCTCATCGATAGCTGTAATAACTGCACAGGTGTCACCGTCAAAACCATACTTTGCCCTGGTGTAGCCTACTTGCTTCACAGTGTCCCTTGTTATCTTTGGAATGTCGACATAGCAGCTTGTTGTTATCTCTCCTGCTACTACTACAAGTCCTGTGCTGACAAGGGTCTCACATGCAACTCTCCCCATTGGGTCTTCCTTGAGGATAGCGTCCAGTATCGCATCTGATATTTGATCTGCGAGTTTGTCAGGGTGCCCCTCAGTCACTGATTCTGACGTGATAAGATACCTTTCTTTGCTCATTTCAAACACCTCCGTTTATATTTGCAGCTGATTTTCAGCGTGCCATCGTAAAATTTTATTGCCAAACGTTCTTTTTGACCAGCGTCGGCGTCTTGGTAACATTTTGCTGGCTTTCAGGAATATTCTATCGGCCTTCTCTGCATGATCAGGAGTCCGTCTCTCGTTTCAAATCCCAATTTGCACATGAAGTCTATAAGTTCACTCGTGTAGGTCACTATCAGGGGTACCGGTTTTATGACCGGATGGTTGAGAGCGTAGCGTAGCAGACTTGAGCCGAGTCCTTTACCCTGGTGGTCAGGGTGGACAAGGATATCCCAGAGAGATCCCCTGTATACAAAATCTGTAATGATACGGCAAAAAGCAACAAGTTTGCCATTATATCTGACAGAAAAACACATACTCGTTCCCTCAAGCATCTTCTCGATCTGTTCAAGAGAGCGGCTCCTGCCCCAGCGTGTAAACCTGTACAGATCCTGGAGCTCTTCAGGCGTTATCGCGAGCTTGCTGTCGTAATAATAATAGCCCGGACAGATATTATCGCTGTTTTCAAAATTTTGTTTCATCCAGATCATCCTCTGTTTCTTCTTCATCATAGCTGCAGCCTTCTCCGTTTTCCTGGCAGGAGGCAGGTTTCTCCTGAACATTACCGGCAAGAGCAAGACCTCCTATGATCTTTCGAAGATCTCCGCGCCTGGCATCCTTGCTTATGGTCAACTCCATCACTTGTCCGGCACCGCACTTTGAACAGGTCCAAACAGCCCGTGCAATACCGTCCGGACCTGGAGAACCAGCAAGGACCTTAACCTCACCGCATTTCTGGCAAGCTACTATGAGCATATGATAAACCTCTTTTCAGCAGGCTTGAAATAACCTGAACACAGGAAGATGATCCTGCAGGCATTTATAATTAATTGAACATATCCAAATAATGTCTTTAATTTGTTTTGAATCTAATCTTTACAGGACCTTCAGTGTAGATATCCTGTGCAGCAAAAATCCTGAGTCTTACATCTGATTTGGAGTTGGTAATAACTTCAATGACTTGCATAAATTCAGCTGTGTCAATTGAGCCGACATTACCACTCAAAGGATCTCTAAGGACTCCGTCTCTGGCCGCCCTCGAATTAATGTCCCTGAGCATAATAAACAATGCCTCTTCCACGTCTTCCCTGGAAGAACCTTTTTTTATATTCTTCTCTGCAAGCATATCCCCGGAATTAAATATCACTTTGGTATTGTACGTCTCCAACTCCGCCATTACAGGCTCTCCCTCAACAGCATTGGAAAGTGCGGTGAGCCTCAGCAGATAGCGCCCCGGGGTTTTAGAAATTATAGACTTTGCCCTTTCTATTGAGCTTTTATCGACCAAGGGCCTTTTAATAGACTCAGGCTTGGTTCCGAAACGGTAAGCGAGAAGAGCCTGAGTCTCTCCTATGAGTCTGTCTACAGCCAGATCGATCTGGTGCGCAGTTGATTCCGGCCCACTTATTACTCCCTGTGCCAGTTTTTCTCCTGTCAAAGCTGCTATCCTGCCCTCTCTGAGACGCTGGATATCTGCTTTGAGCTTTTCTGCTTCTTGTTTAAGGGCGGCAACCGAAGCCTCAAGTTTTTTGCTTTCCTGCTCCAGAATAGCTTTTTCTTCTAAAAGTATCTTTTGTTCTTCTTCTGTTTTATCCTTTATTATTGTCATTTTTTCAAGTTCAGCCCTAGCTTCCTTAAGGCTTTTAGTGCCCGCAGAAAGCTTCTCTTCAAGGACATGAAGCTCGTCCTGCTTTTCGATAACGTCTCCCTTGCTCCTAAAGAGCTCTATTTCCATACCCTGAAGGTTGGTCCTGTTTTGCTGGAGCTCTGCAGTTAAGGTCGTTATCTGGTTTTGTACATAATTCATACTGAAAAGGGCTGTCCTTACGGGTTCAGAAGCAACACTGATCACAAGGAGCGTGAATAATGCGATGCCGATCCCTGTAATTACTGAAATTATTCTAGATGTATATTTAGGGCGAAGTTTTAAAAATGTCACCCTTTTTTTGCCAAGCTTCATTCCAATTATGTCACCGGCCCACGCAACGACAGCACTGACAATTGCCAGTGTTCCAAGCAGGCTCCAATTCATTTCTCTGAAGAGTTCAAACAATGACTTCTCTCCCCCATGACATGATTATTAATCGCGTATAAACCTATCACAATTACTGACATTATAGCAGGATAATTTTACCTGTTTTATAAAAATATTGTAAAAGGACAAAAAAATAAATGGTCCGGCTTGTGCCGGACCATTTTCATTCAAAGCAATGCCACTTGTATGGTTTGTTTTATTACTTCTTGAAAACAGCCTTTGCGGCATTACGTGATATTTCGATGCCCTTTTCGAGGTCTGCGACCGGCACATTAAGGGCCGGACGGAACCGGACTGTATTACTGCCGCATCCGAGGATGAGCATCTTGTTGGCGTGACACTCCTTGAGGAATTTATCACGAAGCTCGGGTGAGCAGATGTCGTATGCGCACATCAGTCCCTTGCCTCTTACGTTCTTGATAAATTCAGGGAACTCTGACTGAAGTTCATTGAGTCCTTTGATGAGTGCCGGACCTGCTACATTACTTACATAGTCGAGGACTTTCTCTTCGCGGTATATCTCAAGGTACTTAGCTGCACGTACCATGTCCACTGTATTGCCGCCCCATGTTGAATTGATACGGCTTGAAACTGTAAAGCAGTTCTTTTCGACTTCATCTACCCTTGGACCTGCTATAAGTCCGCATACCTGGGCCTTCTTACCAAATGAGAAGATGTCCGGTTTGACGGGTGCGTGATGCTCCCATGCCCACATCTTGCCGGTGATGCCCATTCCGCACTGGACTTCGTCGAAAATAAGCATGATGTCAGACTCGTCGCAGACCTGGCGCAGCTGCTGATAGTACTCTGTGCGGAAATGGTTGTCTCCGCCTTCACCCTGGATCGTCTCGATAATGATAGCAGCAATACCGTTCGGGTCGCTGGCAATAGCATGTTTGATCTGCTTCAGTGACTGTGCTTCGAGCCACTCTACTTCTCCGATATGATTTTCAAGCGGGAAGGTAATCTTTGGGTTGAGTACACGCGGCCACTCCGTGAATTTGGCGAAACGCTGGTGTTTATTGGGGTCGTTAGTGTTCGTTACAGAAAGTGTGTAACCGCTGCGACCGTGGAATGCTTCATTGAAGTGCATTATTTTAGTTCCCACTTTGCCGTCATAAGCTTCTCCCTTTGTAATTTTCCCAGCGGCAAGAAGCTTGCTTACTTTCCAGTCCATGGCAACTTTAAAGGTATTCTCTACGGCCAGTGTTCCATAGTCGATAAAGAACGTATGCTTGAATCCCTGAGGTACTGCAACCTCACCAAACATTTTTACAAATTCGGCCATTTCCTGAGTGTAAATATCTGAGTTAGCGACTTTATTTATTGCTGCACGGAAAATTTTCTCTTTGAATTCAGGAGTCTCCAGCTTGGGGTGATTCATCCCAAAGGGCGAAGATGCGAAGAAGGTGTAGAAGTCAAGCCAGTCGGCCCCGCTTGCTGAATCATGAATGTGGCTGCCCCGCGATTTTTCCATATCGATAACGATATCAAAACCATCTCTGAGCAAAAGACTTTCAATTGTCTTAAAAACATCCTTGGGCGCTACTGAAAATTTTGCTGTCATTTGCACTACCTCCTTAGATTTTTGTACCATATATCATCATCAGTTCATTAATACACATTACCCACTTAATAAGTTTAGTTGCTGTTTTTTTTTAAATCAAGACCATATTTCCAGAATACAGTATACAATTTCCGCAACATCAGACTTGTTTTGCACTCTACAACATAGTCGTTTTCATAAAAAACAACAAAAATCTTCAATTACACAACTAAAAATCATCGTTTAGAGGGCGAATACTAGAACCAAGATTGACGATAAATTGTATCATAAACTTTTATATAATATACAACAAAATTAAATCTAACTATTCTGAATATAACAACTCAGCAAACCTAAGGTTTGATTACAATTATCACCGCTGTAAGCGAAGCTTTTTTTTGAATCGTAAGACGTTTTTGGTTTCTTTTTATGCCACGGAGTTTATTTTTTAATTCTAAGCAATACCCTAAGTAAATGACGGTCCTATCTTCCTTTATATCCTCGCCTTGTAGCTGAGTAAATAGCTCCTGTTTCCTTGAGTTTATCTATCGACTCAAGGGCTATGCCGGTCCCGAGTGCAACGCACTCAGATGCAGACTCGGCAACTACAGCGTTTATCTCTGTTTCCTCTATTATCAGCTGATCAAGTCCGTTGAGGTATGCGCCTCCGCCTGTGAGGATTATGCCCCTGTCAATTACGTCAGCTGCAAGTTCCGGAGGTGTTTTTTCCAATACCCTCTTAATACCTGCTATGATCGCTCCGACAGGTTCTTCAATTGCCCTTGCAACATCCGAGCTGCCCACCGTTATCTGCCTCGGCAGTCCCTGGACTAGATCTCGCCCTCTGATCTCCATTGTCTTCTCGGGCGTTCTTTCCCTGCATGATCCTATTGTTTTTTTGAGATCCTCAGCGGTCTGTTCTCCAATGGCCAGGTTATACTGGCGCCTCATATACCTTATTATGGCTTCGTCAAATTTGTCTCCTCCGACACGAAGCGATTCAAAAACGACAAGACCGCCAAGAGAGACTATTGCAACATCTGTCGTGCCGCCGCCTATATCGACGACCATGTTTCCTACCGGTTCACCTACCGGCATGTTGGCTCCGATAGCTGCGGCCATTGGCTCCTCTATCAAATATGCCTCTTTCGCGCCAACTTCAAGCGCTGCTTCAAGGACAGCGCGCCTCTCTACATCGGTGGCTCCGGCCGGGACGCCTATCATGACCCTGTGTCTCACGATCCTCTCCATGCCGGATGTAACTTTTTTTATAAATTCCCTCAGCATTACCTCAGTCATTGTGTAGTCAGCAATTACACCGTCTCTTAGTGGACGTATCGCAACTACGTTTTCAGGAGTTCTTCCGATCATGACTTTGGCATCCTCTCCTACAGAAAGGATCTTGCCTGAATTCTGGTCAAGAGCTACTACAGAGGGTTCTCTGAGTACGACTCCTTTTCCTTTTATGAATACTATTACAGTTGCAGTTCCAAGATCTATACCTATATCTTTGCTCCACAAATCAGTCAGCCTCCCAAACTTTCAAGGATGCCCTGCTAAGGCTCCCGCTCATAAACGACAAAATCATTTTACATCAAAGAGCTCTATTGTGGCTATTCCACAAAGGCTCCCCATATTCTATTCTCCACAAAAAAAGACCGTTTGGCGGAAAGGTCCTGCCTGCTGTCCTCTTATCAGACCCTGGCTCAAAAAGAGACTTCATCCAATCAGGTTCTCTTTCACCTTTGGCAACAAGTTCGAGATCACCCATTATCATCCTGACCATGTTCGTCAGAAAACCACTGCCGACGATCCTAAGCCAGATCAAAGGCCCACGTCTCCGCAGTTTAACTTCGTACATCGTTCTGACAGGGTTGTCAGGAACGTTAGGTGCGCGACAAAAATTTGAGAAATTATGTTCACCCTCAAGAAAACGGCAGGCTTCTGAAGCAAGCCCCCAATCGTACCTGTCCCCCATGATCCAATGGGTGAATGGCGCAATATGGGGATATCTCGTCTTTCCGGTCCAAAGAAAATAGACATATTCCCTTTTTAGGGCATCATATCTGGCGTGAAAGTCAGGACTTGTCTTCTTCAGTCTCATGGCTGAGATGCCTTCCGGAAGGTTGGAATTCAAAGCCATCAATAATCTGTATTCATCCCATTCCTTTGACATGTCAAAGCTGCATACCTGCGCTCTGGCGTGTACTCCTGAGTCAGTCCTGCCAGCGCCTGTCACTGAAACAGGCTGTTTGTTGAGCATAGTGAGCACATCTTCAACGGCTTCCTGAACGGAAAGTCGGCCAGGCTGCACCTGCCACCCGAAGTACAAACTGCCATTATAACTCAATTCAGCAGCATACCTTGTCATCGTTACATCCACCTGTTTAGGGAGATCACTGAGGCAGAAAAAACAACGAAGGCTGTCAAAGCTTTATTTTCAGCACTTCCCCATGTGAGCGGATACATTCTTACCCTGCCTTTTCCGCCTCTGTAACACCTTGCCTCCATTGCGGAAGCAAGTGTGTCTGCACGTTTGAAAACAAGGACAAAGAGGGGGATCAGAACAGGGATATATGCTTTGGCCCTTTTTATGAGGCCTCCGCTCACAAAATCTGCCCCTCTTGAAACCTGTGCATTTATGATCCTCTCGGTTTCTTCGAACAGAGTCGGAATAAATCTCAGGGCTATCGTCATCATCATTGCCACCTCATGAGCAGGAAAGCCAAAACGCGTGAGGGGTCCAAAAGCTCCTTCCAGACCGTCAGAAAGTTCGGAAGGGCTGGTAGTGAAAGTAAGCAAGGCAGTGAATAAAACCAGCAGGTATAGCCTCAGCCCCATTCGAAAGGCTGTAATAGTCCCTTCGACGCTGGCTTTCAGCGGTCCTATAGAGAATATGATATTGCTGCCGCCTGTAAAAAAAATATTTAGGAGTGATGTAAAAATTATAAGTACCAGTATTGGTTTGGCTGATTTGATCAATGCTTTTGTAGGTATTTGAGACCTCTTTGCTATAAAGATTATTAAAGATGCCCACATTGCCATCGCAGGAAAGCTTCCTGACATAAAAATCAAAATCATTGAGAGCACTGTAATAAGAAGCTTACAGCGCGGATCGAGTTTGTGGATAAAAGAATCGGCCGGCATATACTGGCCCAGGGTCACACCTTTGATCAGCGACATCTAATTTTAGCCGCCTTTATCTGCTCTGCAAGATAATATGGGTCTGAAGTTAAATTTTCTATGCTTCCTGTTTTTTTCAATTCATATGAAAGGGAGAGGATGTCAGGGAGTATGAGGCCTTTAACGTTAATGTTGGACAGGATCTCCGATATCTCCAAAGGAGTACCGTATGCAGTGACCGCACCTTCAGAAATGATCAGTATCCTGTCGCTGATATTCAATGCCAGTTCGAGGTCATGTGTTATGTGGATCACGCAAATCCCTTTTTCAGACATAGATCTTAATAGAAGAGTGAGCTCGCACACACCTGTAAAATCAAGCCCTGCTGTAGGTTCATCAAGTACAAGGTAGCTGGGTTCTGATGCAAGTACAGAGGCAATTGCCACACGCCTTTTCTCTCCTCCAGAAAGCAGGAACGGGTTGGCTGAAGCAAAAGAGTTGTCCAGTCCTATAAGATCCATTGCCTCAAACACTCTTTCTTCAAGAGCATCACCCCTCTGTCCCCAGTTATGAGGCCCGAATGAGATCTCATCACGGACTGTTTCAGCAAATATCTGCTGTTCAGGGTACTGGAAAACGAGACCAACGCACTGACGGATTTTTTTGAGGTTGTCAGGATCGCTGTCTGTATTTAAACCATCAACTATCACTTCACCGGACTGGGGGACCAAAAGACCATTTAAATGCATAGCCAGTGTAGATTTTCCACTGCCGGTATGACCGACAATCGAAAGGATCTCGCCCTTCTCTGCGATAAATGAGACATTTTGAAGGGCTTTTGCCTCAGTGGGCAGCCCAGGATTATAGGTAAAACTTAGGTTTTTTACTGTAAGAGACATAGTTTTTTCCTTATCTCCCGAATGTCTGACCTCGTCGATCCGGGTATGATACCGCTCTTTACAAGCTCTTCTTTGAGCACAGCTACAGGTGGTTTTGCAAAACCCATATTCTTTAGTTCATTCTCCGATATGGATAAAAAATTCTCTGTTTTTCCCTGCCAGGATATTTGACCATCTGTTACTACAACTGTCCTGTCTGAGTTAAGTATCTCGTCAAGCCTGTGCGTGACCTGCACGATCGTACTACCGGAACTATGTTCTCTTTTGATAAGGTCAAGGAAACTTTTTCTCGATGCAGGATCCAGCATAGACATCGCTTCATCCAGCAAAAGCGATCCGGGTCTTATCGCAATTACTCCGGCAAGCGCCAGTCTCTGTTTCTGACCCCCAGAGAGTGAAGATACGGCGTGTTTTCTTTTTTCCCAAAGTCCGACTCCAACAAGGGCGTCCTTTACTCTGATCACGATCTCTTCAGATGGCAGCCCAAGATTTTCAGGTCCGAAAGCCGTGTCTTCTTCAACCACAGATGCGACTATCTGATCTTCTGGATTTTGGAATACTATAGAAACTTTTGACCTTATCAACTCAACACTCTTTGTATCATTTGTGTTTATCCCGTCAATAAAACAACAGCCCTGCGATGGTAGCAGCAGGGCATTGAACAATTTCAGCAAAGTAGATTTCCCCGACCCATTAGGTCCGAGGAGTGCGATCCACTCGCCGGCGCGGATTTCCAGATCTATGCCTTTAAGGACTTTTTTTTCAGTATCCGGATACTGGAACTCCGCGCCCTTGAGATAAAGGGTCGTACCTGAACTCATTAAATTATTCGACCAACTGTATAACCGCCATCTCGGAAGCATCGCCGACACGGGCGCCAAGTTTTACGATCCTTGTATAGCCGCCGTTGCGGTCAGCATATTTGGGTCCAAGTTCATTGAAAAGCTTTGTTACAGCCTCTTTATGCGGCAAGCGTGCCACGACAAGACGACGGTCGTTGATGTTGCCTGATTTAGCCTTTGTAATAAGCTTCTCGGCTACTCTGCGAACTTCCTTTGCCCTGGTCGTTGTAGTCACAATGCTGCCCTCAATGAAGAGACTGGCTGCCATATTGCCAAGCATGGCCCACCTATGGGAGCTGCAGCGTCCCAACCGCCTTGTTGTAACGCGGTGTCTCATTTAATTTTCCTCCTTTTGTTTCTCTTCATTCGTTTCAGTGATATCGTCTAAAGGTGTACTGATGTCACCGCTTAGATTCAAATCGAATTTTGAAAGTTTCTCTTCTATTTCCCTGAGCGATATCTTGCCTAGGTTGCGTATCTTTAGAAGGTCTTCCCTTGTTCTTGAAACCAGTTCACCTATCACATGAACTCCGCCGCGAAGAAGACAATTCTCACTGCGAACAGAAAGTTCAAGATCACGGACCGGCCTTGAGTATATTGAATTCTCACCCATTGGGAAGCCAGCCATTACAGGCTGTTTTTCGAAACCTGAGGCACCGGAAAGGACCTTTGTGTTTTCCTCGCCTTTGATTATCTCTTCAAGTGCGCTGCTGCCCGGACCTGCCAGTGAATCCACTATCGAAGAATAGTATCCCTTGAGGACCCTGCTGGCCTGAATAACAGCCGACTCAGGAGAAACTACTCCGTTCGTCCATATTTCAAGTGTAAGACTGTCATAGTCAGTTCTCTGCCCCATCCGCTTGTCCTGGATGTCATACTTTACTCTTTTTACAGGTGAATAAAGCGCATCTGTCTGAAGAGCGTCGACAGGCAAATAAGAGGCGCGGGGACGGTCTATCGGCACGTATCCTGTCCCTGTACCTACATAGAGGTCCATGATCAAAGTAGAGCCCTCTTCAAGTGTGCAAATATATGCATCAGGATCCGGGAACTCCACTTCGCTGTCCGGTTCAATATCTGCAGCTGTAATCGCTTTGGGGCCCTTTACTTCAAGCCTTAGTGTAGTTACAGCTGAAGAGTGACAGCGTACCGGTATATGTTTAAGGTTTACCAGAAGCTCAATGACATCCTCTTTTACACCTGGGACGGTACTGAACTCGTGGAGAACCCCCTCAATACGCACAGCAACAATAGCAGCACCACTGATAGAAGAGAGCAGGACTCTGCGAAGCGAGTTGCCGAGAGTTACCCCATAGCCAATCTCTAATGGCTCAATGGTAATTTTGCCGTATGACGGGGTGGATTCCTGTACTATGATCTCATGGCGATCATGCTCCATATTCTCCCCCACCTTTCGTTTCCCTAACGGGCATAGAATTCAACAACGAGCTGTTCGTTTACAGGTACTTCAATCTGCTCGCGAATTGGCACTGTCAGCACATTGCCGGTCATGGAATCAGAATTGAAGGAGAGCCACGCAGGAATGCTGCGTACTGCCGCTGCTTCAGAATTTTCCTTTAAAAGGACAACATCTCTGCTTCCCTCAGCAACAGCTAAAACATCTCCGGGTTTAAGAAGAGCACTGGGGATGTCGAGCTTGCGTCCATTAACCGTGAAATGTCCGTGAGCGACCAACTGCCTTGCCTGACTCCTGCTGACTCCAAAGCCAAGACGATAAACAATATTGTCTATGCGACGCTCAAGGAGCTGCAGGAAGTTATGCCCTGTCTGTCCTGCAAGCTTGGTTGCCTTTTCATAAACTGCGCTGAACTGCGACTCGTTAAGTCCGTAAAAACGACGAAGTTTCTGTTTTTCTCTCAGACGGAGCCCATATTCGCTCATTTTGCCGCGGCGGGTACCATGCTGACCCGGCCTTGAATTACGCTTTGTAAGACCGCATTTCTCTGTGTAACAGCGGTCTCCCTTTAAAAAGAGCTTCGTACCCTCTGCACGGCAAAGCCTGCAGACAGGTCCTGTGTATCTGCTCATACCAGTCTTTTACCTCCTTTGTAGCCTACACGCGGCGCCGCTTGGGCGGGCGGCAGCCATTGTGCGGGATAGGGGTCGCATCTTTGATCACATTGACCTGAAGGCCAGCAGCCTGAAGCGAACGGATCGCAGATTCACGGCCTGGTCCCGGACCCTTTACAATAACATCGATCTCAACTACTCCGTTGTCCTGAGCAACTTTTGCTGCCTGAGATGCAGACATCTGAGCTGCATAAGGTGTAGATTTACGTGTGCCCTTAAAACCAACGTTACCACCCGAAGCCCAGGAAAGTGCATTGCCCTGCTTATCTGTAAGCGTGACTATGGTGTTGTTGAATGTTGAAAAAATATGTGCAACGCCATAGCTTACATTTTTTCTTTCTTTACGTTTACGACTACGCTGTACGCGTTTTGCCACCTGTTGTTCCCTCCTTGGTCAAGCCTTATTTCGTGGCTTTTTTCTTGCCTGCCACAGTCCTCTTGGGACCTTTGCGTGTACGGGCATTTGTCTTGGTCCTCTGACCGCGGACAGGAAGACCCTGACGATGTCTGAGGCCACGGTAGCAACCGATATCCATGAGACGCTTGATGTTCATTGCTATCTCACGGCGAAGGTCACCTTCAACCTTATGATTGTTTTCAAGCTCCGCACGCAGCTTCTGCTCTTCCTCTTCAGTAAGGTCTTTTACCCTCGTGTTTGGGTTGATGCCTGTAGTTGTGATTATCTGCTGTGCAACTGCCGGACCTACTCCGAAAATGTAGGTAAGGGCTATCTCAATTCTCTTCTCACGCGGCAGGTCGACGCCGGCTATACGAGCCATCCTGCTACCTCCTTGCTCCCTGGCGCTGTTTATGACGCGGATTCCTGCTGCAAATCACGCGTACAACACCATGGCGTTTGATTATCCTGCAATACTCACAAATTGTCTTTACTGACGGTCTTACTTTCATTAATGCAGACCTCCTTGAGAAATACTGAAAATCCCTTTTCAGGAACTAAAACCAAAATTAATTTCTATTTGTATCTGTATGTGATCCGCCCGCGTGTAAGATCATAGGGCGAAAGCTGCAGCAATACACGATCTCCCGGAAGAATCCTTATAAAATGCATTCGCATTTTTCCAGAAACGTGAGCCAGTATCTTGTGGCCATTCTCCAGTTCTACCTGGAACATGGCGTTGGGCAGTGGCTCCACTACCTTGCCTTTTACTTCAATTACTTCTTCTTTGGCCATGCAGTAGCCTCAACCTCCCTGTCTCCAAGATGTGTCGCTGTTATCCAGAATCGCGGAAACCTTCTGTATCAACCAGCCGTTGTCCAGGGGTTTCCCGCCAGCAACACGCCCAGCCACATCTTCGAGATTCATTAGTGTCCTTTGAAGGTGTTTCACGTTCTTTTTTTTAGGCTTCTCGACAAAGTAGCTGCTGCCGTCAGCTATGAAGACCCGTGTCTCACTTTCAATTCCCACCACTACGAAAAACTTTCCTTTGTTCTTTCCTCGGCGCACAAAGACCACATCGCCTGTTTCCAGAGCCCCTTCCTGTAAGTCAGGGGTCACTCCCATGGCGTAAGTATCTCCACACCGTCAGCGGTAACAAGAAGACTGTGCTCAAAATGAGCGGCATCGCTGCCGTCAGCTGTGACTACAGTCCAGTTGTCAGAAAGGTTTTTCACTTCTTCGGATCCTGACATGACCATCGGTTCAACACAGAAGGTCATTCCGGCCTTTAAAGTTATCCCGTTGCCGGGCTTTCCGTAATTGGGCACCTGTGGAGCTTCATGGAGTCTGCGTCCTATGCCGTGTCCGGCGTAATCTCTCACAAGACCAAAGCCTGATGGGATCACAAGGTTTTCAATAGCATATCCGATGTCTCCAAGCGTTGCACCGACTCTTACTTCGTTGACTCCCCTGTGCAGTGACTCAAGAGTGATGTCGAGCAGCCGCTGCCGATCTTCACTTATTTTGCCAACTGCAAAGGTACAGGCCGCATCTCCAAAAAAACCATTATAGGATGCTCCTGTGTCAATGCTGATGATATCGCCCTCCTGAAGCACTCTTTCTCTTGAAGGGATCCCGTGCACTATCTCATCATTCACAGAGGCACAAATAGTACCGGGAAAAGGTGTGGATACCCATGGGACTTTGTAACCTTTGAACGCAG
Organism: Synergistetes bacterium HGW-Synergistetes-1; assembly: GCA_002839185.1. Lineage (NCBI taxonomy): Bacteria > Thermotogati > Synergistota > Synergistetes bacterium HGW-Synergistetes-1. Next base: position 393,239 of record PGXO01000001.1, read on the forward strand.
GTTTTGCATTCTCTTTTAAAACAAGAGCCTCCGCCGCCTGGTCCAGAGTATAGGTGTCAACACCCGGTTTGACCATGTCTTTCATAAGTCTAAGTATATCAGCGACAATACGTCCGGCATGGCGCATCTTTGCAAGATCACGATCACTTTTGAAAGTAATCATTTACCTGCACCCTTCATTTTTTCAAGAAGCTTCAGGACAACATCCTTTCCACCGGCTGCATCAACCGAAACAAGAACATCTTTGTTGCGGTAATAATCGATCAAAGGCGCGGTCTGTTCGTGGAAGACGGTAAGGCGGTTGCGAATAACGCTTTCTTTGTCGTCATTGCGCTGAATTACATCTCCGCCGCACTTATCACAGACTCCTTCGACCTTTGCCGGTTTAAAGACTGTATTATAAATCTCACCGCAAGATTTGCATACTCTTCTTGTGGTAAGCCTCTGCACAACGATCTCATCATCCACGTCAAGCTGAATGACTGCATCAAGTGAAATGCTGAGTTTTTCCAAAATTGAATCAAGTGCTTCAGCCTGAGGTCTGGTCCTCGGAAATCCATCAAGCAGGAATCCGTCCTTACAGTCAGGCTCAACCAGCCTTGACTCTACCATGGCAACGATTACTGCGTCAGGGACAAGTTTTCCGGATTCCATATATCCCTTTGCATTTCTGCCAAGCTCGGTATCCGCTTTAACGTTGGCCCTGAGTATGTCTCCGGTCGATATGTGGGCAATAGGATATTTCTGCCTGATGCTCTCAGCCTGAGTCCCTTTTCCTGAGCCGGGTGCTCCGATCAGTATGATCCGCATCACATACCTCCGAATTAGAGTCTCAGAAGGCCGCCTGACTTACCTCCGCGGCGCTTCAGGATACCTTCATAATGACGCATTATAAGCTGTCCCTCTATCTGATGTACAGTATCAAGAGCAACACCAACCACGATTATTACGGCCGTTCCGCCAAAATAGAATGTGTTGATGTTCATGAGCCCTGTCATCATTGTTGGAACTACAGCTACTACCGCAAGTGCGACCGCACCTCCGAGAGTAATACGTCCCATTACCTTCTCGATATAATCAGTTGTGGGTCTGCCTGGGCGTATGCCAAGGATAAACCCGCCGTTTTTCTTCATGTTAGTCGATATATCTTCCGGCTTGAAAACTACCGCCGTATAGAAATATGAGAAGAAGATTATCATCGCAACATACAGGATAATGTAGATGGGACTGCTTGGGCTAAATGCGTTCTGTACGATCTGAGCAAAACTATGCTGGAAAAGACCAGCAATAGTATAGGGGAAAAGAAGTACCGATGATGCAAAGATTATCGGTATTACCCCTGCTGTATTTACACGCAGAGGAATAAAGCTGCTCTGCCCTCCATACATTTTGTTGCCTACCATGCGCTTTGCATACTGCACAGGGAGACGGCGCTGACCCTCCTGGAGCATTACACATCCTGCAACTACGGCAACCATTACAGCAATTGCCATAAGTACTACGAGTATGTTCATTTCTCCAAGTCTTACCAGCGTAAAAGTTCTTATTATCGCTTCCGGTATCCTGACAACTATACCGGCAAAAATAAGAAGAGATATGCCGTTTCCTATACCGTGGTCCGACATGACTTCACCAAGCCACATAACAGCCACTGCGCCGGTAGTAAGCGTAACAGCAACAAGTGCTATGTCCATCCAGCTGCCTGTAAATATACCTAGATTCCTGAGCCAGCCTGTCATTCCGACTGCCTGAATAAGTGCGAAGGCGATAGTGCCGTAACGTGTGTACTGCACTACCTTCTTCCGCCCTTCTTCTCCCTCTTTCTGCATCTTTTCAATGCTTGGCACAACAACTGCCAGCAGCTGCATGACAATGCTTGCATTAATGTAGGGAGTCACACCCAGAGCAAAAATACTGAATCTGCTGAGTGCTCCTCCGGCAAAGAGGTCCAGGAAACCTAAAACGCCGCCCTGCTCAAAAAGCTTTCCAAGAGCAGCAGCATCGACACCCGGTGTCGGCATGTGTGCTCCAAGTCTGTAGACGAACAACGCGGCCAAAGTAAAGAGTATCCGCCGCTTGAGGTCAGGCAGTCTGAAGGCATCCCGGAAGGAATCTAACACTTAAATCACCTCGGCCTTTCCGCCGGCTGCTTCGATCTTGTTTGCAGCCGATGCGCTGTAGGCGTTAGCGTGCACTATAAGATTTTTAGATAGTTCGCCGACACCGAGAATCTTTACTGGTTTGTCTGCACCGGATATAAGACGGAGAGCATAAAGGCCCTCTGCGGTAACTTCTGATCCGGCATCAAAACGTTCTTCAAGATCCGCAACGTTGACTATTTCATATCTGACGGCAAAACGAAAATTACTAAATCCGCGTTTTGGGATACGGCGTGCAAGAGGCATCTGGCCGCCTTCAAAGTTGGCCTTTATCGATACACCTGCTCTTGCCTTCTGTCCTTTATGCCCTTTGCCCGCGGTTTTGCCCTTACCGCTGCCCAGGCCCTGACCAAGACGTTTCTTCTTTTTACGTGAACCCTCTGCGGGACACAGTTCATGAAGATTCATGTCAGTACCTCCCTATTCCTCTACAGTCCATTCCAACAGATGAGAGATCGAATTGACCATTCCCATGATCTGCGGAGAATCCTCGTGACAGACTGTATCATTCAGCCTGTGAAAGCCAAGTGCCTTGATGATCCTCTCCTGACGGGGAGGGCGGCCAATTGTGCTTTTCTTCCACGTAATTGTTACTTTAGCCATTGTAGATCAACCTCCTACGCTTCCTTGCGGTCTTTGCCGCGCAGCCTGCGGATCTCTTCAGGAGTCCTAAGGTTTTTCACTGCAGACATTGTCGCATAGGAAACATTGATCGGGTTTGAAGTTCTTCCGATGACCTTAGTCAGTATGTCTTTGACTCCGCCGAGCTCCACTATCGCACGCACAGCTCCGCCGGCAATAACGCCAGTTCCCGGTGCTGCAGGGCGAAGAAGGACTTCTGCTGCTCCAAACTTTCCGATAATAGGATGGGGGATAGTATGCCCAACCTTCTTAAGATCGATCATGTTCTTCTTAGCATGCTCGATACCCTTGCGCATAGCCTCAGAAATTTCCTTGGCTTTCCCTATGCCAAGACCTACCTGACTGACGCCGTCTCCTACAACCACAAGAACGCTGAAACGGAAACGTTTTCCGCCCTTTACGACCTTGCTTACCCTGTTGATCGAGACTATGCGTTCTGAAAGCTCAAGGCCTCTGCTGCTATAGGTTTTATTACTAGGTGTCTCTTTCGCCACGTTTCTCTGCCTCCTCCTAGAACTTCAGGCCGGCTTCGCGTGCCGCTTCTGCCAGGGCCTTGACTCTGCCATGATAGACATGTCCGCCGCGGTCAAAAACGACAGCAATGATTCCCTGGGCCAGAGCACGTTCAGCGATCAGCTTGCCGACTGCTTTTGCAGCTTCCTGATTTCCGGTGCCCTTCATCTCCTTGAATGCCTGCTCCATTGTTGAAGCTGACACAAGTGTTCTTCCCTTTGCATCATCGATCACCTGAGCATATATGTGCTTCAGACTTCCGAATACTGCAAGACGTGGACGCTCCACAGTGCCTGAGATAAGTTTCCTGAGGCGACGATGGCGGAGCTCCCGCATTTTATTGCGACTGCGATTACTGATCAACGTCCTTCACCTCGCCTTACTTCTTGGCGCCGGCCTTGCCGGCCTTGCGGATTACATATTCACCTGAGTACCTGATGCCTTTGCCCTTGTATGGTTCGGGCGGGCGATACTCGCGAATGTTCGACGCGACCTGACCTACAAGCTGTCTGTCTATGCCGCGAACTACGATCTTGATCGGGCTTTCACATGCAAACTCTATACCTGCAGGGGGGATCACCTCTACAGGATGGGAGAAGCCGAGGTTGAGTACAAGATTCTGTCCCTGCATCTGAGCGCGGTAACCTACTCCGACGATTTCAAGAATTTTTTCAAAACCGTTGCTTACTCCTGTTACCATGTTGTTAAGGATGGCCCTTGTCATTCCGTGAGCAGCGCGTACAGGCTTTATCTCGCTTTCGCGTGTGACTAAAAGCAGCCCGTCTTCCTGTTCAACGTTGATCTGGGGCATAACTTGCATCTCCAGAGTTCCCTTGGAACCCTTTACAGAGACATGGCTGCCTTCGATCTTGACCTCTACTCCCTTTGGAAGCGGGATCGGTTTACGTCCTATTCTAGACACCTATGCCACCCCCATTACCATACATAACAAACGACTTCGCCGCCCAGTCCGCGCTTGCGCGCTTCTGCATCGGTCATAAGTCCTGCTGATGTTGAAATCATTGCAATTCCGAGACCTCCCATAACTTTGGGAAGCTCGTCTTTGCCTACATAAATACGGCGTCCTGGCTTGCTTATTCTACGCAGGCCCTGGATCACTCGCTCCTTTGCCGGTCCATAGTTCATAGTAAGTCTGAGTATAGGCATCGGCTGTTTTGCGTCATTGATCGTCTTATAGTTACGGATATAGCCCTCCTCTTTGAGGATGCGTGCCAATTCGAGACGCATCTTACTAAGAGGCATGTCCACCATTTCATGATAGACAACGTTCGCATTTCTAATGCGTGTGAGCATATCCGCGACAGGATCGGTAATATGCATTAAAGGATCCTCCCTTCCACGCCCACTTGCCTACCAGCTCGACTTGACTACGCCAGGGATCTTACCCTCGCGCGCAAGTTTGCGGAAACAGCAGCGGCACATGTTGAACTTTCTGATATAGCCCCGGGGGCGTCCGCACAGGGGGCAGCGATTATACTTTCTCACTTTGAACTTCGGTTCAAGCTGAGCTTTGTTTACCAAGCTTTTACGGGCCATAAGTATACTCCTTCCTAATGGGCGAAGGGCATGCCCAGTTCGGCCAACAGAGCCTGGGCTTCCTCATCCGCCTTCGCGGTCGTAACGAATGTTATATTCATTCCGCGCTGACGAATTACCTTATCGTAGTCTATCTCAGGGAAGAGAAGCTGTTCTTTGAGTCCAAGGTTGTAATTTCCCCTGCCGTCAAAACCCCTCTTTGAGATACCCTGGAAGTCTTTGATTCGCGGGAGCGCAATACTTACAAGACGGTCAACAAATTCCCACATTCTGGGTCCCCTAAGTGTTACGCAGCACGCTACAGGCATACCTTCACGGACCTTGAACCCCGCGATGGACTTTTTCGCCCTTTTCATCATGGGTTTCTGTCCGGAGATTATCGTCAGTTCGTTGATCGAAGCATCCATATACTTGTTGTCGAGTTTCGCTTCGTTAACGCCTATGTTGATAACAACTTTAACCAGACGGGGAATCTCCATGACGTTCTTATATCCGAATTGTTCTTTCAACTTCGGAAGGACGTCCTCGCTGTACTTTGTCAAAAGACGCGGTGTCATAGTTGTCCCTCCTAAACCTTGTCGATGATTTCGCCGCACTGTTTGCAGATACGGACCTTCTTGCCGCTGTCTAGAAATGCGCGGCTTACGCGGGTAGGTTTGCCGCATGAAGGACATACAAGCATCGCTTTGCATGCATGCAGAGGTGCTTCCTTCTTGACAAATCCACCGCGAGGATCTTTTTGTGTCGGACGCGCGCTCTTAGTCACCATATTGACGTTCTCAATGACTATTGTATCTTTCTGGAGATCCCTGCGAAGAACTTTGCCTTCTTTGCCGGCATCCTTGCCAGAAATAACACGAACACGGTCTCCTTTTCTGATTCTCATTTTGGACATGAACTGTTACCCCCTACACTACCTCGGGAGCAAGAGAGACTATTCGCATGTATTTCTTCTCTCTAAGTTCCCGAGCTACAGGACCGAAAATACGGGTTCCCTTAGGATCACCGTTGTTGTCTATGACGACAGCGGCATTGTCATCGAAGCGAACATAGGATCCATCCTTGCGGCGGATTTCTTTTTTCGTCCTGACTATAACTGCCTTTACCACGTCACCTTTTTTAATGTTGGCATTGGGAGTAGCCTCACGAACTGAAGCCACTATTACATCACCCACAGTACCTACCTTGTGGAAGCTGCCGCCTTTGACCTGGATGCAGAGGATCTTCTTTGCGCCTGAATTATCGGCTACATTTAGCACTGTACGAAGCTGGATCATAACCTACAATGCCTCCTCGTCTTCCTGTTTTACACCCATAACGGGGGCTCGCTCGATTATCTGCGCGACTTCCCAGCGTTTATTTGCGCTGAGGGGGCGGGTCTCTGCGATCATGACCTTGTCACCTATGCGGCAATCGTTAGTCTCGTCATGGGCCATAAACTTTTTGGACCGGAGAACCGGTTTCCCATAAAGTGAATGTTTGGCCATACGGTCAACACGAACAACTATGGTCTTATCCATTTTGTCGCTAACCACCACGCCGGTGCGGACTTTGCGATTTACTTTGTTTGCTTCCATCTCCGGCTACCTCCTTGCTCCTGAACGATCAATACCCTTTTCCTTTTCGGTGATTACCGTCAGTACGCGGGCAATTGTCTTTTTGACCTCTCTAATACGGCCCGAGTTGTTCAACTGTCCTATCGCATTCTGAAAGCGAAGGTTGAACAGCTCTTCCTTAAATTGCTTATGTTTGTCGTTTAGCTCAGATATGCTGAGATCTCTAAGTTCCTTGGGATCCATACTATTCACCTGCTCCCTCTCGGGTTAACAATTTTACCTTGATGGGCAGCTTGAAGGATGCCGTGCGAAAAGCCTCAACGGCTGTCTCACGGGGCACACCTGCTATTTCAAACATCACACGGCCGCGTTTTACTGCCGCGGTCCAGTATTCGACGTTTCCTTTACCCTTACCCATACGTGTTTCAAGAGGTTTTTCTGTTACTGGGCGGTCGGGGAATATCCGAATCCAGATCTGTCCGCCCTTTTTCATTTTACGGCTGATCGCAACACGGACAGCTTCGATCTGACGGGCTGTGATCCAGCCATTTTCACACGCCTGAAGTCCATATTCACCGAAATCAACCTTCGTGGCTCCCTTTGCATAGCCGCGCAGGGCCGTCAGGTGAGGTTTGCGGTACTTAACTCTTTTCGGAGAAAGCATCAGATGTTACCCCCTCTCCTGATGAGTAGGAACGGCTTCCATTACAGGTTTGCGTTCCATTATTTCGCCTTTGTAGATCCAGACCTTAATGCCAATGACGCCGTAGATCGTATGTGCTTCGGCAAAACCGTAATTAATGTCTGCCCTAAGTGTTGAAAGAGGAAGCTGTCCTTCAAGATACCATTCCGTACGTGCGATCTCAGCTCCGCCAAGACGTCCGGCACACTGGATCTTGATGCCTTTTGCTCCTGATTTCATTGCACGGAAGATCGACTGTTTCATTGCGCGGCGGAAGCTGATCCTGCGCTCAAGTGATGCTGCAACCCCTTCTGCCACTACCTGTGCTTCTGCATCAGGATTTTTGATCTCCTGGATATTGATCATAACCCGGCTTCCGGTCTTGGCCTGGAGTTCCTCACGAACTGCCTGTATCTCTGCACCCTGCTTGCCGATAACTACACCAGGCCGGGCGGTCCAAACTGTAAAACGCATAACGTTTCCAATACGCTCAATTTCCACGCGGCTTACGCCTGCTTTATTCCAGCGCTTCCTGATCCATTCCCTCAGTTCAAGATCATTATGCAGGAATTTGGCATATTTTTTTCCGTCTGCATACCAGCGGGATTCCCAATCGTAGATGACACCAATCCTGTAACCTACCGGGTGAACTTTCTGACCCACCGTCACCCCTCCTTATTTCTCGCCTACGACCACAGAAACGTGGCACGTATGGTGTCTAAAAGCATGCGCGCGTCCCATTGAAACGGGACGGAAGCGCTTCATGTAGCTTCCCTGATCCGCCTTTACTTCTTTTACTACGAGCTTGTCCATATCAAGGCCGAAATTGTGCTCTGCATTTGCTATCGCACTCTTAAGGACTTTTTCAGTTACACGTGCCCCTTTGTTCGGGGTGTACTTAAGTACCAGCAGCGCATCAGAAGCTTTTTTGCCTCTGATGAGAGCTAATACTTGACGTACTTTGGTCGCTGAGATACGGACCTGCTGGGCTGTTGCCTTAACTTCCATGACCCTGCCCCTCCTACTTCTTGACTTTCGTGGAGCGTTCCTGTCCGGCGTGACCGCCGAACTTACGGGTCGGTGCAAATTCGCCGAGCTTATGACCAATCATATTGTCGCTGATGTAAACAGGGATATGAATGCGGCCGTTGTGTACTGCAATAGTATGTCCGACCATTTCAGGGGTTACGCTTGAACGGCGTGACCAGCTCTTAATTACAAGCTTTTTCCCTGATTCGTTCATGTCCTCTACCCTACGGATGAGTTTCGCATCCACATAGGGTCCTTTTTTAAGTGAACGAGCCATCTCTGTATTCCCTCCTACAAACCCGGGTTACTTCTTCCGACGGCGGACTATGAACTTGTCCGAAGGCTTACGCTTACGTGTGCGGTAGCCCTTTGCCGGAGTACCCCATGGGGATACCGGATGCTTGTGTGACTTGCTCTTGCCTTCTCCGCCGCCCATAGGATGATCTACTGGGTTCATGATCATTCCGCGAACATGCGGACGAATTCCAAGCCAACGAGTTCTTCCGGCTTTACCGTAAACTACATTTTCATGTTCTTCATTTCCGACCTGTCCAACTGTAGCCATGCATTCAAGAAGGATAAGTCTCAGTTCCCCGCTTGGCATACGCACAAATGCATATTTGCCCTCTTTAGCCATGAGCTGCGCAGATACTCCTGCTGAGCGTACAAGTACTCCGCCGCGGCCAGGCTCAAGTTCTACGTTGTGTACTACTGTACCAACGGGGATATCCTTAAGCTTAAGAGCATTGCCGGGGCGAATGTCGGAATCCTTACCTGCAACGACGCTGTCTCCAACATTAAGACCCACGGGAGCAATAATATAACGTTTTTCTCCGTCAAGATAAGAGATCAGTGCAATACGGGCGGAACGGTTGGGATCGTACTCGATAGAGACGACTTTTCCGGGAACTCCCAGTTTGTCTCTTTTAAAATCGATGATACGATACTTGATCCTTCCGTGGCCGCCGCGATGGCGCATTGTAATACGGCCATTGTTATTGCGTCCCGCTTTCTCACTTAACGATACAACCAGACTCCGCTCCGGCTTTGCCTTTGTTATCTCAGAATAATCAGGCGTTGCCATGTGGCGGCGGCTGGGTGTAGTGGGACGGAATTTCTTGATACCCATCTCTGGTTAACCCCTTTCTGCCTAGGCGCTTGCGCCCTCGAAAAATGCGATCTTTTCACCTTTTGCAAGTGTAATTATCGCTTTCTTCCAGGAACGTGAACGACCCAAAAAGGCACCCATCCGCTTCGGTTTAGAACGGACCTGGATCGTATTTACTCTTACAACTTTTACTTTGAAAACTTCCTCGACAGCTTTGCGGATCTCGATCTTGTTCGCTTTGGGAAGCACTTCAAACGTGTACTGTCCAAGTTCCATCATCCGGCTTGTTTTTTCTGTGATTATCGGGCGGACAATAATATCATGTGCTACTGCGTTCATTAACCGAACACCTCCTCGAGCTTTTTGACAGCCTCAGGAGTCGCAATCAGCTGATCATGGTTAAGAAGGTCATAAACGTTGATGCTGTCAACATGCATTACTTCCGCTCCAGGAATGTTTGCAGCAGATTTGACAACTGCCATGTTCGTCTCATGAAGAACAAAAAGCGGCTTCTTTCCACTGTCGATAGCCGTAAGGAAATCAAGCATTACCTTTGTCTTCGGTGCCTGTACATCAAAGCGCTCAAGAATAAGCATATTCTCTTCCTGGACCTTTAGGGTCAAGGCGCTGCACAGAGCAAGACGACGGACCTTCTTGTTTACCTTCTGATGGTAGTCTCTCGGGTGCGGACCGTGAGCAACTCCACCGCCGACCCAAATGGGCGAGCGTGAACTGCCTGCACGGGCACGACCTGTATGTTTCTGTCTCCAGGGCTTTTTACCGCCGCCGCGGACATCTCCGCGATCTTTTGTGTTATGAGTTCCAACACGGCAGTTAGCCAGATGCGCAACTACTACCTGATGCATAGCCGGCACATGGACAGGGGCACCGAAGACGGCATCTGAGAGTTCAAAATCTCCGATTACCTCGCCTTTGAAATTTACTTCTTTTACTACAGGCATAGTCTTCTGCCTCCCTACTTACGCTGTTTTACGGATCATAATGAGACTGTCGCGAGCTCCGGGAACAGAACCTTTGATCAATATCAGGTTGTTCTCTTCGTCCACTGCAAAAACCTTTAGGTTTTTCGTGGTTACTCGCTCACTTCCCATGTGACCCGCCATCCTCCGGCCTTTTACTACACGACCGGGATAACTGCTGCATCCAATAGAACCGGGGTGACGGTGGGTAACAGAAGCACCATGGCTTGCTGGTCCTCCACCAAATCCATGACGTTTCATTACGCCTGCGGTTCCCTTACCTTTGCTGATGCCAGTGACATCAACAATTTCGCCATTCTGGAACAGAGAAACGGTGATCTCCTGTCCCACCTGGTAGTCCGACGTATTTTCTACGCGGAACTCCCTCAGCCAGCGCTTCGGTGCTGTTCCCTGTTTCTGGAAGTAACCCTTCATCGGCCTATTGACCTTAACGGGCTTGATTTCTCCGAAACCGAGCTGCACTGCGCTGTAACTGTTCTTTTCAGGTGTCCGGATTCCAACGATGGAGCAAGGTCCTGCCTCGATAACTGTTACCGGCACTGCCTTGCCTTCTTCGTCGAAGACCTGGGTCATCCCTACCTTACGGCCCAGAATCCCCATGCTCATTTGCGTTTCACTCCTTTCAGATCAAACCTCTACAGCTTGATCTGTATATCAACACCGGAAGGCAGATTAAGCTCCATGAGAGCTTCCATCGTCTTCTGTGTCGGGTCGACTATATCTATCAGACGCTTGTGTGTCCTGATCTCAAACTGTTCGCGTGCGTCCTTGTCAACGTGAGGGGACATCAGTATATCGAACTTTTTGATCTCTGTCGGAAGAGGTACCGGCCCGGACACTCTTGCACCAGTACGCTCTGCAGTCTCCGCGATTTGTGTAGCAGAGGCGTCGAGAACGCGATGGTCAAAGGCTTTTAATTTAATACGAATTTTTTTTGCCAAAATATTCCCCTCCTGGGGCTGCTTTATTCTATTATCTCAGTAACGACGCCGGCGCCCACTGTGCGGCCGCCTTCGCGTACTGCGAAGCGCAGTCCGGGCTGCATTGCGATCGGTACGATGAG
>PGXO01000002.1 GCA_002839185.1 Synergistetes bacterium HGW-Synergistetes-1
GCTGCTTGCATTGTATTTCACCCGTCTTTACAGAACAACTGAAATACTTACATCAATATACGAGGCGTATATCAATACGTTGAGGTGAAGGAGCATCGCGTGTTGCTAAGCTAGCGCCGCGAGATGCCCCAATTGCCTGTTATTTGGGAGCCTTTTTGACAAGAGCATTAAGACTGTTTACAAGTTCTTTTATCCTTTTGTCATTGGCGGGTTTTTTAAGTGCCGCTTCAGCAGACATGTCCCTGCCCCAGTAAGCCCTGTTGGCATCCCTGTTCTGGTTCAGCACAGAGCCTTCAAACGTCATTCCTGCGAACAGACCCTTTGACATCGAGTAGCTGTAGATCGAGGCTTTGGCTCTGCTGTCAGTGGCAGCTGAGGTATCCCTGCCTACGGGACCGGCAGCTATCGCAACATCAGCGCCAAGCTTGAAGCTGTTTCCACCTGTAAACGCCCTGAGGCCATCTTCATTCGTAATTACCAATACAAGGCCAACAGACTGTGCTCCTATCTGGATCCCTATCGATGCGCCTGAAAGGCCCATAAAAGAGGGACCGTTCCATGTCCCGTTGGGATTCCTCAGGAGGACCAGGCCCTCTCCTACCTGTCCTCCAATCATTAGTCCGGCCTTTGTCACAGCAGGGAAGATCGCAACTCCCTTTCCCGACTTGATGACGTCGGCCATGCTTGCTGCATCATCCTGGGCTGCCATATCCCGTACAAGCTCGGCAGAAAGCCTTATTCTTCTTTCGTGTGCTTTTTCCTCTGCAAATGCTGTGAAGCCTGTCGAGAAGATAACGACTGCTGCCAAAATAAGGATCAACGCCCGGGACTTTGAAGTTTTGTTCATGTATATTCCCCCTGTTCGCTTGGTTTTTCAAACACGCACTTAATTCTATACCACAAGTATTGGCATTTGGTATGTAAAAAGCACTATAATAATTATCAGATCGGCAGAGACAAGGCGGTGGCTCATGTATGGAGAACAAGATATTCGCTCCCTGGAGGATGGCCTACATCCTATCAAATTCAGACGACAACGAACAAAAGGAACCCGGATGCATATTTTGTGAATTTCCAAAAATGAACGATGACGAAAAGAACCTCATACTCCACCGGGGCAAAGAATGCTTCGTCATACTTAACGCGTTCCCCTACAATCCGGGACACCTGATGGTAGTCCCATACCGTCATACAGCGGATTTACCGGGTCTGACCCCCTCAGAACTTTCAGAGATGATGTCACTGTGCCAGACATCCCACAGGGTCATCACCGAAGTAATGAAACCCCACGGGTTCAACATGGGAATGAATCTGGGAAAAGTTGCAGGTGCAGGGATAGACCAGCATCTCCACATGCACGTGGTACCGCGCTGGAACGGTGACACAAACTTCATGCCCGTCCTGGGGGAGGTCCGCGTAGTATCAGAGGCCCTTAATTCAACCTGGAAAAGGCTCAGGGAAAAGTGGCCGGAGTAGAAAACAGCTATTCTTTTATAGCTCCGGCAAAGGAGATCAACGTTGAGCTGACTGTCAAAAGGTCACGTTTTATTGGATCTGTGCGTATAGCTTTAGACCCGGATGAGGCCTCAGAAAAGTTAAAAGGTTTTGCCGAAATATTTCCCAAGGCGAATCATCATTGCTGGGCTTACAGGATCGGGACAGAAAACATACTGGAACACTGTTCTGATGCCGGAGAGCCTGCCGGTACAGCGGGGCGGCCGATTTTAGGGATGCTCAAGAGGCATTCCCTTCAAAACACCCTTCTCGTGGTCACTCGTTATTTCGGCGGGATCAAACTCGGGGTAAGGGGACTCATAGAGGCTTACGGCGAGGTAGCCGAACTTGCCGTCACAGAGGCAGGTACTGTCGAAATGGAGCTTAACCTTCAGCTTGATCTCTCCTGCAGCTACGAATACTCAAAAACCCTCTCCTCTTCGCTGAAAAAATGGGGTTTCGGGGAAGACAGGGTCTCCGCCCTGTACGGGGAAAACGTTGAGATGAAACTATATGTTCCATGTTCTTCAAAAGCAGAGATAGCCCCCTCGCTTGAAGAGATGTTTTTAAGGGGCATGCTTCAAAAACTCGAATGGGGAAAGAGTGCTGTACCAATAGTCAGGCACTGAACGAAAAATCCTTTGCCCCGCTGCTTTTATTCAACTTCTTCAAGGATCGGTAATTCTTCCTCCTGCTCTTTTACCTTCCCTGATATCACCGTTATCCATACATGGGCAGAATTACCAAATGCGTCAGCAGCAGAGATCTTATGCTTGCCTTCACTCATTTGCCACCAGACCTCCCCTGAACCTTCTGCGGGAGGACAGAGCCCTCCGTCAACAAACCAATAGATTTCTCCCTCGCCGCCTTTTGAGTTCAGAAGTATTTTTCCTCCTCCGCTTCCCATTATGTAGGACGCATTATTCCTGGGCGATGTTATCTCTATCATGGAAACTGTCCGCTCAATTTCCCTGTCCGAGAGGAAAAGCTCGATTTCAGGAGGCCACCTCACCTCCGGCCCGTTATCACCCATTACGTGAAGCCTGCAGGGTTCTCTTGAAGAGAGACCCTCAATAAAGATATCTATTACTCCCCTCGGACAGAGCGAATTGCGCGGAGAACCGGAGAGGGGACATACCTCTCCCTTTTTTACTTCAGAAGGATATTCAAACCAGTTTGTGCCGGGAGGCGTTATCTTTCTCATAATGCGTACGGTCGGCGGCGCAGCTGTCTTTATTCCGACCAGCGCCTGGTGGGGTTTCCCGGTCGGATCTCCAAACCAGACAACAAGCGTATACGGTTTTGTAACGGCGGCTGTCCATGCATCGCGTAAACCATACGAGGTTCCGGTCTTAAAGGCAATAACCGTACCATCTTCGCCGAAAAGTTCCCTGTAAAGAGGCATAAGCCTCCTTTCGTCCTTTAATATGTCTATCGTTAAAGCAGCGGCTCCGCTTGATATGATTTTTCTTTTTTCGACCGAGGGGGCTTCTTCTATCCAGCTGATAAGACCCGCGTTCCCTCCGGTTGCCAAAGTCCGGTATGCTCCTGCCGTCTCTAAAAGGGTCACCTCACACCCGCCAAGTACCAGGCTGTCTCCATACCACCCGGCATCCTTTGTGATGCCGCTGAAACCGAGCCTCCTATAAAGGTCCAGGAGCCTGTTTGGTCCAATATTCCTGAGGACTCTGACTGCAGGAACGTTTAGGGAATCGGCAAGGGCTGTTCTTGCCGAAACCGGTCCCCTGTAAATCCTGTCAAAGTTGCGGGGCGCTGTTTGTCCCATCGACATGGGTGTATCAGCAAGCAGGGATGAGGGGGTAAGTTTTCCTGACTCAAAAGCAAGCGCATATGCGAATGGCTTGAGCAGGGAACCGGGAGAACGGGGCGAGCTGCCGCAATCGACCCAGGATGCCGGTCCGTCTCCTTCTTCCCTCATATTACCCACATAGGCTCGGACCAGGCCGGTCTCGTTCTCAACTATAACAGCTGCAGCCGTGATCTCACTGGGAAGTCCCGAAAGTGCGAGTCTGAGTTCCTGTTCGGCAATATCCTGCATCCTTCTGTCTATGGAAGATCTTATGCGTCCGTATCTGTCACGAAGTCCGGGGGAAGCCCCCTGAGCTGCGGCATGCGCCGAAGCTTCCCTGCATGAAGAAGGTATAGCAAAGCGCTTTGCCGGGACAGATTCGAGCTTCGCCCTTCGGATCTCATCAGGGAAAGCGATACCGAGCTCCTCAAGTCTGTCTAGAAGACGGTCCCTTAATGCCAGGACCCTTTCAGGATGTCTGTCAGGGCGGTATAATGCCGGACCTCGCAGTAATCCGGCAAGAATTGCCGCTTCCGAAAGGGATAGTTCTTTGGCGGGTTTGCTGAACCAGGCCCTGGCGGCTGCTTCGATGCCCCTAATGTTGGATCCGAACGGAGCCTTGTTGAGGTAGAGCTCAAGTATCTCTCTTTTCGTCATCAGTCTTTCCAGCTGTATAGCCTGCCAGAACTCTGCCGCCTTGTTTCTGAGTGTCCTTTTCCTTGGTAAAGAAAGTCTTATCAGCTGTGTAGTTATCGTTGAGCCCCCGGATATTACCTTCCCTGCCCTCATATTCTGGATCATCGCCCTCAAGAGGGATATTCCGTCAACTCCCGGATGAGAAAAAAACCTCCTGTCTTCAAGGGCAACTGCCACTTTTGGCATCCACGCTCCCATTTCCTCCAATGGAACAGGCAGGGACCACTCTTCGTTTTTTGAAAGATATCCCTGAAGAGGCGCACCCCGCTTATCTGTAACTACTGTTGACCAGTGCCACTTTGTTATTTTTTCACCAGGAACAGAAAGGGCCGCTGTTAGAAAGACAAAAACAAGGATAAGCAGCAAGGGCCACGTTTTACGGACCTTACGGAAGTCTTTTTTCGAAGTATCAGATAAGTATTGTCTGAGCTTCATATCAAAGGATCGGATGAGCTGATATCCTACCTGATCTCTATCCTGCCGCCGCCGCTTACGCTGGAAACAGCTGGGTCGTACATACACTCTGCAGATATCTGCGGCACATCAAAAGCCCCTGATGTCACTGCCCTGAGTATGAATTTCCAGTCCAGCCTCTTTTCAAGTTTTTCTATGTAGAGGAGGAGTCTGTCATCCCTTGCTTCCACCCTCACATAGGGAGGAATGGGCTCAGCGTCCGCGCTGTACCTCGGATTTTCGATTTCAAGGCCTGCCGGAAGCGGGATAATGACCACGACGTTCCTGAGGTCCTTTGCCCCAGGCAAAACAGAGACATTCGATATTAGGGCTGTACCCCGCTCGATCTTCTGTCCCACAGGCTTCCCTTTACGGTCTGACATAGAGAGTCTCACTTCCATGCCGTTATCTCTGTTTTTAACTTTTCCAAGGGGGATGCCCTCAGCGCTCCAGGACACAAAGAGCCTCGAAGATCCTTTGTTGACGGCCCTGAAAGAAGTCCTTCCATCAAGGGGAGCTGATATCGTCCTTTTCTCTGAGTTGGCTGTTCCTAAAGTTTTCTGGCCTGAGAAAAGCTCTCCTGAAGGTTTCCCGGAAGCCGGCTGCGCTCTGAAGAATTTTGATAGGGCAAGCATTGCAAATGCCCCTTCTTGAGTATTCAGGTACCTCGCTTTCCTGACCGATCCCAGCAGACCGGATGCCGAGGATGCCGACCCCGAGCTTCGGGGGTCTATGTGTACCCTGACCAGAAGATCGAGGGCTTCATTCCTTAGATTGGAATCATAATTTTCATTTCCGCCAGGGATTTCCTTTTTTGCTCCGGTCTTCCTGCCAAGCATTTTTTCAGCCTCGCCCTTCTGCCCTGAAACAGCATAGGACGCTGCCAAAAATAACCTGCCTGATGAGTCCAGTGAGTCATTTTTGTCCCTCAGGCTCTCCATCCAGCCTAGAGGAGGCTCTCCTGCAAGGGCAAGTACATAACAGGCGTATGCCCTTCTCGAGAGCGCCTGACGCCAGACGTTTTCATCATTTACGTCGTATGGCTCCACGGAAAGCTGCCTTTTCAAATATTTAAGCGCCTCATTCAGTCTTTCCTCAGGGATCTTTATACCGTTTTTCCCAGCTTCTACAAGAAAATGGGTACCGTAGAGGCTGTCCCAGGGCTGGGACCAGGATTCGCCCTGCCATCTGGTAAAACCTCCGTCATAATTCTGGAGTCCCAATATCTTCTGTACCCTTAGTTCAAGAGAATTTTTCATGGGATCGGGATCTCCGATGGAGCTGTCGATCGAGGAGGCAAGGTCGCGCTGCAAAAGAAGCGGCCACGCCGAAGAGACTGTTTGTTCCATGCACCCGTGCGGATATGTTATCAAAAAGCGTGCAATATCCTGAAGGTTCGCTGAGGGCATTGCCGACATCACGAGAGTACCGCTCAACGTACCTTCCATCCAGCCGCCGGGTATTTTAATATCTTTTGTCTTCCCGGGCTCTATGATCTCTGAGAGACTTTCTGTGATTTTAGGCGACGCCGGCCTTACAGGGATCTCCAGTTTGGTCTTAAGGACCTCGCTGCCCCACCTCGCTGTAAAGGAAGCGCTCGCGGTTCCTGTTCCGGTACCTTCAAAACTTATCCTAAAGGTGTGATCTGAATCCGGTTTCAACGTAGTGCTGAAGCTTTTTGCTCCCTTTATCTGAAGAGGTCCGCTTGTTTCGGCATTGAGGCTGACTTTTATGTTTTTTGAGCTCCTGTTGAAAACCTGACATGGAACGGTGATCCTGTCTCCCGGCGCCAGGAATCTCGGAAGCGAAGGCTCGACTACGACCTCCCTGTTTATGTCCACTTCCACAGAAGCTCCCCCTGACTCGGCAGGAGTTACTGCGACCGCCATCAGCCTGGCCTTTCCTGCAAATTCCGGTACAGTGAATGAAAAAACGCATTCCCCTTTTGAATTTGAACGCACCTTTTTTACAAGCGAGAGCATTTTGAACCTTTTGGCCTGGACCGGACTCAGGTTCGAATTTTTCAGAGCCATCTCTGAGGGACCTCCTCCTCCCGCCTTCAACATTGGCGAGGATGGATCCTCCGGTTTGATTATTGAATCGTAAATGTCATAGGTCTCTACTCCGAGCATCCTCTTCGAAGTAAAGTGCTTCCAGGGGTCGGGTGTCTTGTAATCGGTAAGCGCGAGTATAGCCTCGTCGACCAGCATTACAGTAATATCGGCTTCCTTTGCCCTGCCGCTGCTGTCTGTTACTTTCAGCCTGAAATCATTTGCCCCCGGCTTGATCCTTCCCGGGTCTTCGATTGTCACCTCTAATTTCTTATCCCTGTTATCAAGATAAAGCGGTGCGACTCCGTATGCCCTTGAACGTTCCCCGCCCTTTTCTTTTTCTATTACCTGAGCTGTTATCCAAGCATTGGGTGCCATTTCGCCTGTTACTTTGAATGATATTTCCGTATCTCCCTCTTTGATGTCATATACAGAACTATGGACTACACGGAAGGTCTCTACCCCTATCAGAAGTTTTCCGCTGTGGGGAGACCTAATCTTTACAACAGCCTTTTCTCCGGGCCTGTACCTCTCCCTGTCAGTCATGATCTCGACCATGTCCGGGCCGACGTCAGAATCGGCGGTTTCGTCTCCGTATACATAGATATACTGCGAGGCACGCGATCCACCGGAGGTATCTTCTGCCCTGAGCAAATACCTGCCTGCTTCTGAAGGCATAAAGCTTCCTGAAGCCTTGCCCGAAGAAAGCTTAAGATTTCCTTCTCCCCTGGGCAGCAGTTCCTGCTGCAGACGGGTGTCCGTCCTTCCGTCTTTTTGATAGGTCACCCTCTGTTCCACAACTCTGAAAAGGGAGTACTTTATTGCCTCAGAAGATGCGGGGGTCCCGTCTGGTTTTACCGCTCCTACAGTAAAATTTATCGGTTTTCCGGGAGAAAAAACTCCCTCAGGCAGGCTTATGCCGAGCAATACTTCAGACGGATACCACCTCAGAACCGCAGTCTTGGTGACCCTGCGGCCTCCCTCCTCAAAGACGGAGGCTCCCACGAGGATATCAAGTACAGAGGGAGCCGTGCGGTCCCTGCCGGGCAGATTAAGTTTAGCCCTGCCCTCCTGATCCAGTTTTCCCGAACCTATGTATTCAGATTCAGGCTGAAATTTTTTCTCAGAATCCCTGAAGGTAAACCCCTTCCAATTGACGTGGCTGAATTCTCTTTCTTCTGTCCTCATCTCAGACTCCCACGGCAGGCCGGAAGCAGGGCTCCCAAAAACATATCTTGATGAGATCGAGATCTCGGCTCCGGCCTTCCCGATCAGGATCTCCGGAGAGGCGCCAGCTTCTACAAAAAGCCTTGGGGCAGCGAATTCCTCAACATAGAATTCTTTCCGACCGATCGGCTCATCTTCTCCCGGGATATGGATGCTCACGGACCACGTTCCTGTTGGGGCATCCGCTGGGACGTGAAATTCTTTGGAAATCGTCCCCTCTTTTGTCAGCGTCTCTGTATGTGAAAATGAGAGGGTACCTTTTGAATTGAATATCTTTATGTTTACCGGGAAGGGTTTGGAAAATACATTCCCTGCGTCCCTTACAACCGCTGCCAGGGGAATGTTTTCACCCGGCCTGAAAATATCCCGCGGGGTATAACAGTATGCGCTGTAACCTTTGTAGATCCAGGGATCTCCGTTCGTATCGAATACTTCTTTCCCTCCGTAGAGTCCGTTGTCAAATCTTATAAAGGCAGTATCAGAGCCTTTGCTTATAGTTGCCATGACAGGATAGAGATCTCTGTCAGGGTTGTATCTCACCTGTAAAAGACCCTTTCTGTCTGTCCGGCCTTTTGCGACAGGCTGGTTCGACCATGACCAGAGTGTAACTTCCGCTCCGTGCAGAGGATCACCTGTACTCACTGAATTTATCCAGAAGAGCGCAGAATCCGGACCGGCCTTGACTGTGGCTCCGATATCAGTAACATTAACAACCTGCCTGCTTTCGGTCCACTCTCCGCTGTTGTTCTGGGCAAGCAGCAGGAATACTCCTTTTTCGTTTCCTATCAGCGGTTTGAGATCCAGGGCACTGCGTACTTTTTTGTTAAGGCCTCCCTGGACCTTATATTCTTTGTTTGCCAGCATCGAAGAAAGATCAATTGGATATTCCGACCATGGGCTCCTCATGCCAATCGGAATGTTATTTTCGAAGAGCTTCCAGACAAGTATCTGGACAGTATCTATGTTCACTGTCTCTATGGGGATCCTCATGCTTCCTGCGGGAGAAAGGATCCTTCCCGGTGCTGTAAAGCGTATCTCCGGCTCCTTCTCCGGAAATATAAAAGTCCTGTGCCACTCAACACCAAGAGGCTTGCCTCCCAGCGCAGGAAAACCTTTTCTGACGGTCAGTTTTACTCTGTCCTGGGGTTCGAACGCACCGACGATAGCGAATCCCCTGTCCCTTGGTTCGATGGTGTAACTGCTTTTCGGGCTTAGTTCAATGAATGCGCCGGCTTTGGAAAAATCAACTGGAGCAGTCGTCTCAACATATATTTCCCCGTTGTTTATGCTTGAAAAGGCATTTGAATCCCTGATCTCCATGTTCCGAGCAATATCAAGGCTGACAGAAATTCCCTTTGCCAGACCTAGATTACCCGCGGATGCAGGCATTCCTGCAGATATGGAGAGTCTCATGTTTTTGGGACTTCCTGGAGTGAACACTTTCATCCTTATTTTTCTTGACACAGGTCCCTGTTCTATCTGGAACTCTACCGGCTTTCCCGACGTCTCTTTCACCTCGGTGTACCCTCGAAGCCTTGCCGGTGATACCGGAAGTGAAAATTCCAGTTCATAGCTAACTGTTTCTCGTTCAATATCAAAATCTGTTTGTTTTGCGCCAATAAACATGGGAGCAGTTGTGTTGAAAAGGAAGGATTGCTTTCCGGAGAGCTGAAGGCCCTCTTTGTCCCTCAGTCCGGCTTTGGCAGTTACTGTGTATGAGGTAGCTTTATCCAGCAGGCCGGCTTTGGGGTAGTAGACAAAGGTCGTGTCATCCACCCATTTTCCGGTACCCTGAATTGCCGGTGTAAATTTAAATGGCAGCTCGTCAGGAGAAAGAGGTGCCCCTATCCTGCCTTCAGGGGCAGCATGACGGTTAAAAACTGCTTTGATCTCAATTCTTCCCTTGACCTCTCCCTGAGGAGTAAAATTTTTTATAAGGAATTCTTTTTCACCGACTCCGGGAGCAGGGAGCGCTCCGAAAGATAATAATATCAAAGCAATGACCGAGAGTATCCCAAGGAGGTTCTTCTCTGACGTTTTCCAAAGCATGCCCATCACCCCGTCCTAAATTGAAGAGATAATATGATCCACATCTTTACCGATAATACCCGAGAAAATAATAACTCAGACAGGCTATTTTACCTATTGAACATAATGATATTACATTACAGAATAATAATAAAAGGAGTGATCTAATGAAGAAGATACCAGCCCTTGCGGCGATCATATTTCTCTTTCTTGCCCTGCCTGCTTTTGCAGAGGTCTGCAGCACCACGACTCCGGCAGAAGAAAAGCAGGAAGAAAAGGGCATCCCCCTTGAGTTTATAAACAGCTCGGGTTCAGAAATAAATGGGATCTTCCTATCTGAAACAGGGAGGAATATCTGGTCCGAAAATCTCCTAAAGGATACTTCTCTTAAAAACGGAGAGAATGCGGGCCTTGACATCAAAAGGGAGAGCATCCTCGGACTCACGGACATTAAGATAATATACTCCTCCGGCAAAGAGCGGATCTGGAAAAAACTACCGATACTCGAGATATTTGAGATCACAAACAAAAAAAACGGAGAACCAGGTTACGAACGCATCAAACCTGGAGCCTGATAACAACAAAGCCCCGCGGCGCGGGGCTTTAACTTTTATCTCCCGAAGATATCCGCTGAATAAATGACTCTGTACCTACTCAGCAGAATGAATATCCTCGTAGTACTGTCCCATAAGTTTTTTCCAGTCGACATTGTCATCAAGAAGGTTAGGACATGTGCTGTCGGGGTAGAACCATTTCCTTCCCAGGCCCATGAGTATCTGCCACCAGTCGTGTACATCGGGTATCAGTATCTCGCCTTCCGGGCCTATCCTTCTCAATTCACGGTAGACCAGCGCTACCATCTGGCTTTCGTCCATTGCCGCCGTTGTCTTCGCATAGAATTCGACCGTATAAAAATACGAACAGGCTCCCAGCTGATAAAGTATCTCTGTCCATTTGGGAGAGATCCTGTTGGTCCTGGCAAGCACCATCTGTTTTTTGCTTCCGGAGCTTTTGTGGTTGACAAGAAAAAGTATCTTCTCCGGATCTATGTGTCGCAGCTCTTCATATTTCGCTATGAGGGCCTCCGCAATAGGTCTGATCCTGTTGTTGCATATCTCATAATCAAACTCTGAACTGGCTTTTACTGCCATCTCTATTCCTCCTGTTATTCGGCTGCCTTATGACCGCTCAATTAAACTCGTCAAATTATATCACTGGAAGTCATCGTTTTCGGGAAAATGACCCTTATCTGGACTATATTAAGAGTAAAAATGAGCGTTAAAGCGTTGACTAAACTTGACCTTATTTCCTTCTTTAGCTTTTTTACGTCACGAAGATCCCGTTATACACTCTTTGCTTTTTCCCTCACGATAATCCCCGTTCAACATAACAGGCAGGACGCCCCCTAAAAAATACGGGAGGCGTCCTGCTTTACGTTATATATAATTTAAATCTGAGGTTCAGACTATCTGAGGTTTGCCGGAGGTCTTGTTTTTTCTGAGGAACGTAGGTTCGTCCAATTCCTCGGATAATTCCCTGGGAATCGCTTCTTCAAGCTGTGGTCCCTTTTTTTCTTCAAGCCATGACGGCCCTCTTCTGACTTCGGCCACAGGGGCAGTATCCTTTTCTATCTTTTCTTCTGCTGCAGTCGAAAGGGGTTCATGCCAGACCGGCCTTTGGATCTCCTGTTTGAAAACAGACCTTTGCGGGCTGACAGGTGATTCCTGATGGAATCCATCGCGTTCTGAATGGTCGTCTTCAAATCCAGTAGCAACGATCACTATTTCAACGCTTTCTTCCATATCGCTGTCTTCAGCACATCCCCAGACAAAGGTCGCATCTTCTGAGATGATTTCTTCAATATATGCGGCAGCCTGCTGCACTTCGAAGATTCCAAGACCCTCTCCGCATGTTATGTTCATGAGGACTCCTTTTGCTCCATGCATTGAACACTCCATCAGCGGGCTTTCCAATGCCTCCCTGAGTGCATTATCGATCCTGTTTTCACCCTTCGCACAGCCTACGCCCATTACAGCAATGCCCGCATGCTTCATGACAGCTTTAAGGTCAGCAAAATCAACATTGACCATTCCCGGACGCATAACAAGGTCCGTAACGCCCTGTACCGCCTGCCTCAGGACTTCGTCGACCATCGAGAAGGATTCGCTTAAAGGAGTCTCTTTGCGGCATATCTGAAGAAGCCTGTCATTAGGCACCACTATCAGAGCATCTACACACTGTCGAAGTTTGGCGATGCCTTCTTCCGCGTAGCGCATCCTTCTTGCTCCCTCAAACATAAATGGTTTGGTAACTACCGCAACTGTAAGTATGCCCATTTCCTTTGCGGTTTGGGCTATTATCGGAAGAGCACCTGTACCTGTACCACCGCCCATACCGGCAGTCAGGTAAACCATGTCTGACCCTCGGAGATACTCGCGTATTTCGGAGAGTGATTCTCTTGCCGCCTGTTCTCCTATGTGAGGCAGAGCTCCTGCTCCCAGCCCCTTCGTGACTTTCTCGCCAAGAACGATCTTATTGTGGCTGAGAGACATGTCCAAGCTTCTTATATCTGTATTTACTGCGAGGATATCAACACCCTCTATTCCTTTTGTGATTATGTGGTTGAGTGCGTTCCCGCCGCCGCCTCCTACAGCAATGACCTTTATGGATTCTCTGCGTGCAGGTTCAGATCTATTTTGTGTGGAAGGAGTTTTCGCCTTTGATGTCCCTTCGGATTCCTCGGGATACGGATAGCAAAGCTCTGTTGCCGATATACTCAATTGTCCACCACTCCCGTTTGTTGTTGATGTATAATCAGAACATTTCCAACACCATTATACAACAGAGGAGAGAGGCACGGTTGGATTTAAACGAAGAAAAATGTAAAAGGAAGGATAACATTCCGGGCGACCGCACAGCCTTTATTTTTTTTATGGCAGTTTTTGCCTTCCTGGCATGGCAGGTCACCCATCCATTAATGATGGCCCTGATATGGGCAGGTATGCTTTCTTTTATCGTTCAGCCTGTCTACCGTTATTTAACAAATCTCACAGAAGGGCGTTTCAGGAATATCTCTGCCGCTGCTGCGCTCTGCCTTATTGCTATCCTGTTCATAATACCTCTCATATACATCATAGCTTCCCTTGGAAACGAGATCTCAAAAATTATCGGAGCTATTACAGATTTTATTTCGATAAACGAGATAAACCAGACAAGAGATTTTGTTTATCTCATTCCCGAATGGTTACCGGGCTGGCTTAAAGACTACCTCAAAGATTTTCTTCTGGACTCCGGATCTGTTAGGGGTTTCGTTCAGAAGACAGCACAGTGGGCAGGGGGAAATCTTACCAATATTTCAAAATCGCTGATCCAAGGCGCTTCTTCGATCCTGGTAGAGATGATAGTTGTAATGATGGTATCCTTCTTCTTCATCAGGGACGGGGCAAATATTGTCGAATATGTAAAAAGCGTTACACCGCTTTCAGAGGAAGAGAAGACTATGTTCTTCTCGCGCACAAAAAAACTCCTCAATTCTGTGATCTTCGGGATACTTCTGACAGTGGCCATTCAGGCAATACTTGGGGGAATCGGATGGTGGTTCGTCGGATTGAGCACCCCTGCGTTCTTCGGAATGCTGATGTTCTTTTTTGGGATGTTCCCGGCCGGTACCGCCGTTGTGTGGATACCGGGAGGGTTATACCTGATCCTATCCGGAGACCTTAAAGGGGGCATATTGCTTCTCGCATGGGGTTCTATCGTAGTGGGAACTATCGACAATCTTCTGCGCCCCTTCCTGATAAGCGGAGGCAAGAGCAAAGGAACGGGAGAAGAGATCCCTACATTGCTTGTGATACTGGGACTCTTCGGCGGGGTAATAAAGTGGGGTTTTCTGGGTGTTTTTCTTGGACCGCTTATTTTGGTACTTTTCCTCCTGATATTTGATCTCTACCGCTCTCACTGCTATGTGAAAAAAAATGAGGATCCTGTTCAATGAGCTTCGATCTCAGCACTTTGGCAACAGCGGCTTCTATCGCTATGGACGCTTTCTCTGTCTCTGTATGCATGGGCATATGCCATGGAGACCTTGACCGGCGCGACGCTCTTACTCTGGGAGGGGCTTTTGGGATCTCGCAGTTTGGGATGCCCCTCCTTGGGGCCCTCATAGCTGCCAACATGACAGGCCTTCTGAACAGCTGGGCTCCTTGGATAGGTGCAGCCCTCATAATCTGGGTGGCATTGAGCATGATAAGGGAGGCCTATCTCGGAAAGGACAAGACCAACTCCTGCATGAACATAACGTTGATGAACGTCCTGATCTTGGCATTTGCCACTTCCCTTGACGCGCTGATAGTCGGATTCTCAATAAAAAGCTCCGGGGGATCAGCTCTGCTTCTTGCCTTCTCCGCCGGAGTGATAACTTTTTTACTTTCTTTCTCAGGAGCGCTGGGAGGGAAAAAACTCGGGGAAAAGATCGGTATCTACGCCGAATATTCGGGCGGAGTCGTGCTAATCCTTGTAGCTCTGAATATACTTATCAAAGCCTGAAACAAATCTTCCCTTAAACCTCTATGAGATCGTGATCTCTGACCCCTATCCCCAGTTTCTCACAGTACTCGAGCGTCGTCTGCCAGTGAGTGTCCGGATGTATCGTATGAAAATGGTCCTCTTTTTTACACCCTCTCATCTTTTCGTCCAACAGACTTCCCGATATGACCGGTGCTTTAATTACAGCCTCAGCGCATGCCTGATCCAGGGCTATCGGATCCTTTGATGCAAAGATACCGACATCGGGGATAACAGGAAGGTCGTTTTCCACGTGACAGTCACAGAACGGAGATACATCAACAACAAAGCTTATATGGAAATGGGGCCTTCCGTTCAGCACGGCTTTAGTATATTCTGCCATTTTTCTGCACATAATATCGTTTGATTCGTAATCAGCCGGACTGATAGCGTCAAAGGGACAGAGTGAAAGGCATCGTCCGCAACCTACGCACTTAATTTTGTCGATGACCGCCTTGCCCTCGACGTTAAAAGTGATAGCTTCATGCGCACATCCGCTTATGCACTTCCTGCAGGATCTGCATCTGGACTGTTTTACCTTTAGCTTGCCTGTGCTGTGCATCTCCATCTTGCCGGCTCGTGATCCTGAGCCCATGCCGATGTTTTTGACCGTTCCTCCGAAACCGCTCTGTTCGTGCCCCTTGAAATGTGTCATTGAGATAAGGATATCCGCGTCCATAATTGCTCTTCCTATCTTAGCCTCTTTTACAAATTCTCCGCCCTGCACAGGCACAAGAGATTCGTCAGACCCCTTGAGACCGTCGGCAATAATTACCTGGCACCCCGTACAAAATGGGTTGTAGCCGTTTTCATATGCGGCATCAAGGTGTTCAAGAGCGTCCTTTCTCCTTCCTACGTACAGAGTGTTGCAGTCTGTCAGAAAGGGCTTTCCTCCCAGTCCTTTTACGATGTCGGCTATTACCTTGGAATAATTTGGCCTAAGATATGCAAGGTTTCCCGGTTCTCCGAGATGGAGTTTGATGGCAGCATACTGCTTCTTGAAGTCTATCTCTTCGATCCCGGCTTTCCTTACTAGCCTGTCCAGTTTCTGAAGGATATTCCTCTCCGGTGTAGTCCTGAGGTTTGTAAAGTAAACCTTTGATCTTTCCATGCCTGTCAGTGTTCCTTTCCTTTTTCCATTTCTTTCCTGTAGTCTTCCCACATTCTTTCACGAAGCTTCTCGTCAAGTAAAACTTCAAGCGCCGATCTTGCTATTATTTTTGCCCCTGTTTTCAGGGCCTCGTGCGCTCTCTCCGTCGTGGTGGCTTCTGCAAATGCCCTCGTATGGGCTTCGATGTTTTTACCACAAATGTCCATTTCAGGCTGCACGGCAGGACATTTATAAGTTACATCCCCAACATCTGACGATCCCATGAATCCCTCTATCCGGGTAACCGGGATGTCAAATTCTGCAAAAAGACCTTCCAAAAGTTCTTCCGCAGTCTCATTTGGAAGCATATCCTTGAAGCTGGCTTCAAAGTTGCCCCATGTCACCTCGGTCCCTGTTGCGAGTGCTGCTCCCCGGGCACAGTCGTAGACCTTTTCCATTATCTCATCAAGATAGGCTTTTTTGGGCGCCCTGAAATAAAAACGCCCCTTCGCCCTTTCCGGGACTATATTAGGAGCAGTGCCGCCCTCGTGGTAGATGCCATGCATCCTCACTTCCTGCTTAACGTGCTGACGAAGCATGTCTATGGCATGAAAGAAGAGCTGCAGTCCATTCAGGGCGTTCACTCCCTCCCAGGGAGCTGCCGCTGCATGCGAAGTTCTTCCTTTAAATGTGAATTCCACCGCATCCATTGCCAGCGAGCGATACTTAACTATCGTTTTACCGCAATGGGAGTGTATCATGATAGCGAAATCACAGCCGTCGAAGACACCTTTCTCGGCCATTTCCACTTTAGCTCCGTTTGTTTCCTCTGCAGGGGTCCCAATTACAAGCAATTCTCCGGGGATCTCTTTCATCAGGGGCAGGAGTCCCAATCCGGCAAGAACAGACATCGCTCCGTGGAGATTGTGACCACAGGCATGTCCTATCTCAGGTAAGGCATCATATTCTACAAGAAGGGCAACCTTTCCGCCGCTTCCGGGTTTTCCTTTTTTTGCGAAGAATGCTGTCGGAAGACCAATAAATGGATATTCGACATCGAATCCTGCTTTTTTCAAAACATCAACTATCTTTTTGCTCGTCTTGAACTCCGCTCCTGAAATTTCGGGCGCAGCAGCAAAGGCATCGCTCATTTCTGCCATTTCCAGCCATTGTTTATTTATCTCCGAGTAAAGGCGTTGTATAAATTTATTATTATCCAATATTATGCCCTCCTTTTAGCAGCAGAAAGCGTACTTGGGCCTCTGCTACAGGTTTTTGCTGGACATTTTTCAGTTTTTTTCTTTTTGAAATAAACTTCTTCTCATTAGCTTTCCTTTTGGTCCACCCAGCACCTCGCTGTCTTTAACAGCTTTCTGCCCTCCGATGATCACCCATTTTATTCCTTCCGGAGGAAGCAGTTCGTCAGTAAAGGTAGCTTTGTCGCAAAGCCTTTCTCCGTCAAAGATTACTAGATCCGCATCCAAACCCTCTTTAATGACCCCTTTATCAAGCCAGTTCATCTCCGCAGGAAGCGATGTACATTTTCGCACTGCCTCCGGCCAGGAGTAACCCATTTTTCTCAGCATCCTGAGGGCTTTCGGAAAAGTTCCGGCAGCTCTTGGATGGCCACGCCCGCCTTTTAACAAACCATCTGAAGCTATTGCACAGTCGGGATGAGAAAGACAGAGCTCCACCTCTTCCTGTTTTATTACATGCGCTATGATCAAGCACTCAGGTTCTTCTTGCCTCAAACGTTCAAAAAGGCCCTCCTCGTCAAGCCACCTGCCACGGTTTAGACCGCTTGCAACTTCAAGGGATTCTTTTCCTTTGCCCCATCTTTTTTCAAACCCGGGGTCAAAAACAGCTGAACCGAGATCTGTACAGAAAGCATCATAGGGATAACAGTCGAAAGTGACATCCGCTCCTGACGCTCTCGCTTTATCGATAAGCGTTAGGACCTCTTTAAGCTGTCCGAACCCCGTCATGCTGCCTGTATGTGATATTTGGAAACGAAGCGGCCATTTTGCGGCAAGGTCCAGTATTTCCTGAGTCGCCCTTATCGAAGCGGGACCATCTTCCCTTATATGTACAGGTACCCATATTCTTTTGAAATCGACAGCGACCTCAAAGAGGGCCTCAAGTTCACTGATCGGGGTATTAGGCAGATATTCAAGACCTATTGATAGCCCGAAAGAGCCATTTTCAAGCTCCTTCCTGAGAAGGTCTTTCATCATTTCGACCTGATGCTGTCCCGCAGGCAAATATCTGTCTGTCGCTCCAGCGGCTTCACGCAGTTTTTTGTGTCCTGTAAGGAAACCAAGGTTGACCCAGGGCTCCTTTCGGAAAGGCAGTATTTCAGCACCTAACGGACCTGATCCGCAGTTTCCTGCTATTGCAGTCGTAACACCCTGTCTCAGGAGCGCTTTTTCTATAATGCCCCCGTCTTCTTTCTCTTCATCATGCATATGAGAGTCGATAAATCCGGGGGAGACGTATGACCCGGAAGCATCGATCTTATCTTTTGCCTCCATCTCATCAGAGGAAAGACGGGCTATGACTCCCTGTGAGATGCCAATATTAAGTTTTTCTTCTTTATTGCGTTCAGGGAGGAGTACTACTCCTCCCTGAATCACCAGATCATATACAGGCATGTCTGTCTTTTTAGCTGTAGTTGATCATCACTGCTACAAATATAAATACCATCTGTACAGCAAAGAGCAGGAAGAAGAAGGGAACGAAGTACTTCCACCAGCGTTCGATCGGAACCTTGGCTATACCGCACATGACCGGCAACAGTGTGGTCGGCCAGAGTATATTGGAGAATCCGTCGCCGAACTGATATGCAAGTACTGCTATCTGACGCGGGATACCGAGAATGTCAGAAAGAGGAGCCATGATGGGGATCGTTGTTGCAGCCTGCCCTGATCCGGAGGGGATCAGGAAGTTGATCAGCGTCTGCACGAAAAGCATTCCTTCCGCTGCTACCCATTTCGGCATAGAAGAAAGGGGCTGTGCCAGACCATGAATGACGGAGTCGATGATCTGCCCCTGTCTCATTACGATCAGAACACCTCGCGAAATACCTACGACACATGCCCCAAAGACTATGTCCTTCCATGCATCAATAAATATCACAGCGATCCTGCTGGGGCCATAACCATTCACTACTCCGGCGGCTATACCAGTTATTAGCAGTATTCCGCAAAGTTCATCAAAGTACCATCCCTTTTTCAGAACGCCCCAGATAAGGATGCTCATTCCAATAAACAGAACAAGAAGTACTGCTCTGTTGCGGCCGGTGAACTTTGTATTTACAAGTTCGTCATGGTCAAGCGCCATCGCGCCCATGTCTATCCCCGCCATGAGGCTTTTACTGGGATCATGCCTGATCTTTGCGGCATAGCGCATCATCCACATTACACCCATCGTAACAAATACGAACCATGCAACGACGCGGAATCCAAGGCCCGAAAAGAGCGGCAGCTCTGAAAGTTTTTGTGCCAGGCCTACGGTAAAGGGATTCATAAAGGCGGCGGCAAACCCCAGCCCGCATCCTAAAGCTACCACCGACATTCCTACTATGGCATCATAGCCCATCGCTATAGCCAGACCGACAAAGATCGGGATAAAACCGAAAGCCTCCTCGTACATGCCGAAAAATGTCGAGGCTGTTGCAAAAAGATAAGTGAAGAGCGGAAGAACAAAGATGTCTTTGCCTTTTGTGTTTCTAAGCAGAGATCCAATAGCTGCGTGCAACGCTCCGCTTTCAAGTATCAGGTAGAAGGTGCCGTAAGAGATCATTATAAAGAAGATTATGTCCCCGGCATCTATCAGTCCCTTGTAAAGGTTTATAAACATCTGGAAGAATCCGACTGGAGTCGCTTCAACGAGATGGTATGAAAGGGGATCGACTACCGAACGGTTCGTTATAGGATCTGTTACACGGTCATATACACCTGCCGGGATAATATACGTTCCGATAGTTGCTACTACGATAAGAAAAAAGAGAATAACAAAGGTGTGAGGAACTTTAAAAATTTTCTTTGCTGCCTGTTCTGCCATTTTACAATACCTCCATTTATATTATTTTGATTTCCAAAAAATAATTACTTTTTAAATCTTCGTTCTGGTCTGTGATTAGCCCTCCTTTAAAAATATAATAATTCGGCATTTCTTTAGCATGGTGCATCAATTACTTACAGTTATAATCCCTTTTTTTTAAAAACGCAATTATCAAATGGGGTTAAAAGAGAAGACACTCTTGGTTATATCTTCAATTAGTCAATATTAGTCTATAGGCACTTACACATTTGTTAATGATTTTATACTGTTCTACGAAATATTTTTTATCGTGCAATTGATGATCAGATTTGAAAACACGCCATTACCAAGAAAACTGCAATCTTTAATGACTGCATCCAGGAAGAAAGTATGATGTAAAATTAGTCAGATACTCAAACAACAAGGAGGCAAAAGTCCATGGTATTAAAAAATTCTTCTGCAGCAGAAAGAAGGGAAAAACTGGGCGGATGCGGCATCGGTGCGGCAGATACTTTTCCTGTGACGATACCCGATGAAAACGGAGCTTTTATTATGTCAACAAGACTGGAACTGGATCCCGGAGCTTCTGTGGGCTATCACAAGCA
This sequence comes from Synergistetes bacterium HGW-Synergistetes-1, assembly GCA_002839185.1. Lineage (NCBI taxonomy): Bacteria > Thermotogati > Synergistota > Synergistetes bacterium HGW-Synergistetes-1. The sequence continues at coordinate 20,059 of PGXO01000002.1, forward strand.
CACAGGTACGGAAGAGGTATATTTCATTATGACAGGAAAAGGCCTTTATACTGAAGAAGGGGAGGAATGCTCGGCACTTCCAGGAGATGTTTTCCTTTGCAGGGAGGGCCGTTCTCACGGCATACTGAATACAGGTGAAGTAAAACTTGTCCTTGGTGCGGCTATCACAAAGAGTGCCGTTAGATAACGAAAAAAGCCGGGACTTTTCAAAGAGGAAAATACCTGCGTCCCGGCTTATTATTTAGTCTCGTAACCTATCAGCTGCCAGCATTTTATAAGAGAAGAATCGAGCCTTACAAGTGACGGCAGCATCAAATCTGATTCATCCATCTCCCAGACCCTGCCGTATTTCACCGCCGGTGTCTCTTTGAACCTTATATCTTTTATTATCGATTCCCTTGAGACTGGAGGAACTCCCCTCCCAATATTTTTGAGCGTTATTATGACGTCGACGTTCTTTGTGTTATTAGCCAATTTCTGCGGGCCATAAAAAATGTACCAGGAAAAATCCTGGACCTTTGTTCCCTTAACATCGGTAAGTATCTGTGCCCCTGTCGCATTGATAAGCCTCGCACCCCATGAATCTGGAGCACAAGTTGAATAATCTGCACCAGCTACTACAAAGACCTTCAATTTTCGCATCTTTGCAGACCTGATCTCGCTCTTTGAGAGTGATTTTTCAGAGAGAAGCAGTGTCTGCGCAGCCTCTTTTGACCTGCCTGAAAGTGTCCCCAATTTTTCAAGATATCGTTCAAGGACAGCCCATTTAGGCCTGTTCAGGGCTGCATACTTGATCTTGGCTTTGTCAAGGTCTTTCAGGAGGTCCTTGTTAATTTTAGCCCAATCAGCATCCATAATCACGATGTCTGGCTTCAGCCCTGCTATCTGTTCTACCGAGGGCAGTCTGGAGAGCCTTGGAATGTTTTTTAGGACCCATTTAGTGTCTGCAGAAAAATTAACTCCGACAAGCTGTCTTACTGCTCTTATCGCGACAAGATTTTCGGTATGTGAGTTGCTCAGGGATACTATCCTGACTGCAGGGCGCGGCAATTCTACATTTCTCTGCAGATCATCTATTATCGCAAGAGGTTTGGATGCCAGAGCAGTTCCTTGGATCATTAATATAAAGATAAAGGTCATGAGAGACATAATTATGCCTGTTTTATACTTGGTGGTCTGGTAAAAATGATTTTGTGTCATATTTTCACCTCCTTATTTACAACGTTATCCACTTTTTGTGGATATTTTTGTGACCAACTCTGTTTTCTTCGGCAGAGATTCCTCTGTTTTTGTCTATTGCTCGATTAAACAAGTGGAAAACAGGGGTAAGCGTGCTAACATTTATAATAAATTTATCTAAATGTTCGTATTGTATAGTATGTGCGACCTTAACCGCGTATATTCTATTCCAAATATATAAAATTGGGGAAGGTTTAAGACCCTCCCCCTTTGATGTTATTTTGGTCCGTTGTCAAATCAAAAAAATACTACTCGACTACTATCTCCTGTGCAGATTCCCAGAGGCCGTGGATATTGCAGTAGCTCTGTACGATAAGTGTGCCTGATTTTGCAAGTTTTACGAGGGCGGAACTGCTTGGCTCGGTCATTGCAGGACCGGGCGCAGCGGCATCCATTGATGCCGCGTGCGCTGTATAATCAAATTTTGCCAGCTCGATCACAAATTTACCATCGGTCGGCTTGTAAAAAAGCTGCATCCAGCAAATGTGGTGCTCCGGTTTATTGGGATGAGGGATCTCTTTACCTACGGAAATAAAAACTTTAAATGCTTCTCCTGCCTTTACCTTTGCAGGTGCCTCAATTACAGGCACATGCTTCTCTCCTTTAAAATCTCCGCTCTGTATTAAATTTCCTAGTTTCATTAAAACGCCCCCCGATTCATATTTATATTTATCATGATGATGTCCTTATATTTTTAACTTAGTTCATTATTGGCCACAATCCGCATTTTTACTGCATTGCATTAAGCAATTCAAATCATTAAGCAAAATATGATAAAAGAATATCATTATTTTCTTCTGTTTCGTTTTTCTATGATAGTTTTTAATTTTGCCAGGCTCTCTGCAAGTTCTTCGTCGCTGACATCACGGCATATATCTTTCATGTTTTTTTGGAGGCTGCTCTCTGAAATTACGACCGGGGGACGCCTAAGATGATCCGGAAGAGGATCTTTGACAGAAGATGGTTTCTTCACCTTTCCAACCTTTATCTCCAGTTTGACATTTTTTATTCCAAGATACCCGCTGATCGAACGTGAAATAAGCGGTTTTCTTGATTTCAGCGCCGGAAGGACACTCGGAGAATCTACATGGATAGATATGAGCAGTCCTTCTTCAGAAAACTCACAGGAAACAGGAGAGCTCCTCTCTGCCGCTGCAGCTCCGACTACTTCATGCCATTGCTTTTCCAGTTCTGCAAGCTTGAGACAGAGTTTCAGGCTGTAAGGAACGCTGCCCTTAAGCGCATCAGCTGTTTTTATTATGTCAGACATCTGTAGTTGCGTCCTTTGATCGCCTTTTGTTTTCCACTGCAACCCATAAAAGCTGAATGTCAGTTGGAGGGACCCCTGATATCCTTGAGGCCTGTCCAAGTGTTAGAGGCATAAATTTTAAAAGTTTCTGTTTTCCTTCCGCGGAAAGCCCGGTGACCTCAGAAAAATCAAAGTCCTCCGGAAATTTGAGTATCTCCATCCTGCGGAATTTTTCTACGTGGCGCATCTGCCTGTCGATGTATCCTTTGTACTTTGCGGAAACAGATATCCTCTCCCCAAGCTCCTTTTCTATAGTGCTTGAAGTGATTTCCGAGAAGACTCCCCAGCTTATCTCCGGCCTTTTTAGAAGCTCTGCTGCTGGTATACCCTCATCAAGAGGTGAAGATACAGCACCTCGCAGTATTTGGTTTATCTTTTCGGATGGAGGAATCTTAATGTTTTTTATCCTTTGAGTCTCTTCTTCCATCTCCCGCCACCTCTTTTGGAGAATATTCCATTCATTGTCCTGTAAGAGGCCTATCTCTTTTCCTGTCGGTGATAGTCTGGCGTCTGCATTGTCATGACGCAGCAACAGCCTGTATTCACACCTGCTGGTCAGCATCCTGTAGGGTTCGCTGGTTCCTTTTGTAACAAGATCATCGATAAGGACGCCGATATACGCCTGGTCTCGTCTCAATACCAGCGGATCAAGGCCCTTGACTCTCAGCGCAGCGTTTATCCCTGCCATGAGTCCCTGAGAACCGGCTTCCTCATATCCTGAGGTTCCGTTTATCTGTCCCGCAAGGAAAAGGTTGGCTATCGTTTTTGTCTCGAGCCAGGGATGAAGCTGTGTCGGGTCAACAAAATCATACTCAATTGCATAGCCCGGCCTCAGTATATGGGCAGATTCGCATCCCCTGAGCGTCCTGACGGACTCAAACTGCGCTTCAAGGCACATCGAAGTTGAAAAATTCTGAAGATAGACCTCCCTGCCCTCAGGATTAATGGGTTCAAGAAATATGGGATGGGTATCCTTTTCCGGGAACTTGATGATCTTGTCGTCTATGGAGGGGCAATATCTGGGACCTTCTGAGTCAAGGGTGCCCTGTATGAGCGGAGAGCGGTCAAAATACTTTTTCACGACCGCATGTGTCTCTTTATTAGTCCTGGTGAGGCCGCAAATGATTCCTTCATGCACCTTCTTTTCTCCAAAATAAGAAAAAGACTCCGGCTCCTTTATGCTCTCCTGACGGTCAAGTATTTGCCAGTTTATAGAATCCGCAAGCACTCTGGGGGTCGTGTCGGTCCTTAGCCTGCCAACCGTCAGACCTGTTTTACGTATGCTCATCGCGAGCCCGGACGAAGATACCATCCCAAGAGGTCCTGATTTATGGGAGGTGAGGCCAATGTGTATCTTCGCGGCAAGATAGGTGCCTGTAGCTATTATCACTGTCTTAGAAAGGAAGGTCTGGCCAGTGCGTATCTTTACACCCACAACGCTGCCTTTCTCTGTCAGCAGATCTGTTACCATTGCTTGATGGACTTCCAAGCCTGGACATGTCAGTATGGCACTTCTGTAATGATTTCCATATTTTACAGGGTCACACTGAGCTCGGAGGGTCCTTACCGCCGGTCCTTTTGATGTGTTAAGCCATCTGAGATGATGGGTTGCTTTATCCGCCGCCTTCGCCATCTCTCCTCCCAGAGCATCTATCTCTCTGACCAGGTGTCCTTTTGCAGGACCTCCGATCGAAGGGTTACAGGGCATCATTGCCGTGTTGTCCAAATAGAGGTTTAGCATAAGCACCTTTGACCCCATTCGTGCGGCTGAAAGCGCCGCCTCGCAGCCTGCATGACCTCCGCCTACAACTATGACATCGTATTTTTCTTCAATTTTCATTAATTATATCCACTCTCCCTGAATCAACACCATATAACCTGCCGGGAAAACTTTCGGTAAAGGGCTCGGCTGTAGAGGCAAAAACCTGTGTTTTTCTCTCCAAGAGAGCGCAGAAAAGTATGTTTCTTCCCTCTGAGTCCAGTTCCGCGGTGATCTCGTCAAGAAGAAGGACAGGGTTTTTACCAAGTTTCCTTTTTACACCTTCGGCGGCAGCAAGTATCAATGCAACAGCAACACGGCGCCGGAATCCCCTGCTGAGCGAAAGTGCTGCGGGGGTTCCGTTTGTAGTAATAAGCATGTCATCTCTGTGTGGTCCTACCACCGGGACCTTCAGGACCTCTTCCCTGGTTTTATTTATTTTAAGCGAATATCTGAAATCTTCTTCCGGAAGCGGCAGAGAACCTGACCCTCCTCTTAAAAGGCTTATCTCGGTCGGATGGGCAATTAGACCGCTCATATCCTTCATCGATTCCGATATCATTACAAGGACCTCTTCTCTCATCTTCCAGATCCACGACGCAAGCGGAAGAAGGGCTCTGTCTATAAGATCTGTCCTGCCTCCGTTTCTGAGGATAGCAGTTTTCTGCTTTATGCCACGCCTGTAATCGTGGAGCCTTGAGGCATATACCGGCACTATCAGCGTAAGGACCATGTCCATCAGTCTCCTTCTGAAGACAGAAGATCCCTCTATTATCGACATATCGTTGGGAAGAAATGAGAGGACAGGTATTTTCCACCTTAAGTCTGTTGCTGTTATTGTTTCTTCCTCTATTTTGATAGTATATCTTGATGAAATTTTAACTTTTATTATCTCACCGTTTTCATCATTGAGCTGACCTGTAAGCTGGATCTCAGAAGTTCCGCTGTTCCAGGTCGGTAGCGATGAAGATCTGGTCCCCCGCTCTAGGGGGCCCCATCCGGAGACTATATTTATTCCCTCAAGGATGTTTGTCTTGCCCGAACCGTTTGGACCGGTAAGTAAATTCAACCCCGGGGACCATTTTATCTCCCGGGGTTCAATATTTCTGAAATTGTTGAACCGTACCCTGTTATATCCCATCTCCAGAATCCGGTTCTGTTTCACCTAAGTTGAGTTCTTCTTCTGTAAGGTTAATAGGTGCTATAAGACAGATGAATTTTTCTCCGTCTGACCTTCTGACTACCATGTGTCCTGACGATCCGTTGAAAGAAAGTCTTACATGCGGTTCTCTCAACACTTTGAGTGATTCCATGAAAAACTTTGAATTTACGGCTATCTTGAGGTCATCACCAGATATTTCTGCAAATATCTCTTCTTTTGCATTTCCGAAATCCGGTGCCCTTCCCCTCATTACAAACCTATTTTCTTTGGCTATATCAAGGATGACCATTCTGTTGTAATCCTTTACGATTACATCTACCCTTTCGAGAGCAGAGATCAGAGCTCCTCTGTCAAGTACTACTGTTGTTGAATGTGTTTTGGGAAGGATCTTTTCATAGGCTGGAAAATGAGATTCAACTCTTCTTACTGTAAATTCAACATTATCTGCCTTAAAATAAAATTGTGCATCGTCATAAAGTATCTCTACGAGATACTCAGGATTCAGAGAAGCCAGTATTCTCTGTATCTCTTTGATTCCCTTCATTGGCAGAAGGGCGCTTTCTGAATCAACACCTTCATTTACTGCTGCTCCTGAGAGAGCAAGCCTCCTTGTGTCCGTTGAAACGATGTTTAATACATTATTTGATATCTGAAAATTAGCTGAAGAGAGATAAAGAGGAAATTCCTCACCTGAGGATGCGGCAAGCGTTCCCTCTTCAATTACCTCTGCAAGTTCTCCTACAGAGAGTCTGCAGAAGAGTTTTGCATCTGCCGATGTAGGAAGTGAAGGAAATTCTCTCACAGGGTAAGTGCTGAAATTATATTTGCTCTTTCCTGCTTTCAAAACAACCTTCCCGTCAGAAACAGTAAGATTGAATTCCTCGCCGGGAGCCTTTTTAAAAAGTTCACTGACAATTTTTACTGGAAAAACGGCCTCTCCCGGTTCAAGGACGTTTATGCCGGATGCTGTACAGATTATTGATGTTCTTATATCTGTTGCCTGCAAAGTTACCTGGTCCTGTGACGCTTTAACAAGGACAGAGGAAAGAATGCTCATTGAGCTGGAACTTGAAGTGCTTCTTTCAGCAAGCCCCCAGCTCTGGAGGAATAATTTCTTGTTTATCGAAAGTTTCATAAGGATGACCTCCTGCTCTTATCTGTATATAATCAAAAATAAGTAATAGGCGTAGTAGGGGCTGTGGATTTGTTTAAAACACATAAAAACACTTACAGGTATTGATTTTATTATGTGAATAAAAACAGAAACAGAAAAATTATTAATCCACATAAATCACAAAATACAAGAAAAAAATTGAAAAACATTTTTACACACAAAAATATACACGAAAAAAACCAGAGAATCTACAGCTTACTTACAACATTATCCACAAAAGAGCGGACCCGTAGGTCATTTTTTAGAAGTTCTTCAACTTTTTTACATGCATGAATAACTGTAGTATGGTCTTTTTTGTTGAACGCATATCCTATCTGCTGCAGGCTTTCACCGGTCCTGTTTCTTGCAAGGTACATTGCAACCTGTCTTGCAAGAGCGAGATCTGCCGTTCTTTTTGGAGAAATCAGATCCTCTGTTGAGATGCCGAATGTCTCCGCAACCAACTGTTGGATAAGTCCAATATTTACAGGACCTGAACGCGTATCGTGAAGCAGGTCTTTGAGCCATATAGAAACATTTTCCATTGTCATTGGATCTGAGTTGAATTCAGAACATGCTACGATCCTGTTAAGGGCCCCTTCAAGTTCTCTGATGTTGCTGGGAATATTTTGGGCTATAAAAAGAATTATGTCGTCAGGAATTTCATAACTCTTTATCTCGGCCTTTTTTTGCAGGATTGCAACGCGTGTCTCGAGATCAGGCGGCTGGATGTCAGTCACGAGTCCCCATTCAAAACGGGAAACGAGTCTGTCCTCAACCCCCTGAATATCTCTGGGAGGCCTGTCTGAACTGATAATTACCTGCTTCTTTGAATTGTGAAGCGCGTTAAAAGTGTGGAATACCTCTTCCTGGGTCTGTTCTTTCCCTGCAATGAACTGAATATCGTCTATCATGAGAACGTCCAGCTCTCTGTAACGGGACCTGAATTCATTATTTGTATTATTTCTTATAGAGGTTATCAGATCGTTCGTAAATTTTTCTGCGCTTACATAAAGGACCTTGGTATTTGGCTGCGTCTTTTCAATGTGGTGTCCTATAGCGTGCATCAAATGTGTCTTTCCGAGCCCTACTTTTCCCCAAATAAAAAGAGGATTATATGCAACTCCCGGAGATTCTGCTACGGCCAGACATGCTGCGTGAGGAAGCCTGTTTGACTTTCCAACTACGAAAGAAGAAAAAACATAATTGGGATTGAGTCCATTCCTGCTGAGAGAAAGTTTTGCCGGGGAAGCAGCAGCGACAGCCCTTCCTGCAGCCCCAACATCCTCTTTTATCTCCTGGCTGACCTCTATCTCGATGCTTGTGCCGAACCCTGTCTCGACCAGAAGGTCATTCATTTTATTAAGAAAGCGGGATTTTATCTGCTCCTTGGCAAAAGGGGTAGGCACATCAAGAACAAAAACACCATCTTTCATTGAAACAGGAAGACAAGTGTCCAAATAAGTCCTAATAGCGCTGTCAGAGTTGGAAATTACTTCAACACAGTGAGTCTTGAATTCACTCCATAATATATCTAAATCTTTGGCCATCAATTTTCACCCCAGGGGACAGATAGTAACGAAGAAAGTCTGTCCGAACAATTGTATCATGAAGAACTCTTTGTGAGAAAAAACAAAAAATACAAATTAAATCCACAGGATATATCCACATGTCCACAAACATGTTCCGTGTTTATGTGGATGACGGGAAAGTACGGAACAAAAGCTCAAGCGTAAAATATAACAAAGTCAAGTAAATTAGACCATAGATGACCATGCTGTTTTTACAGCAGTGGATAACCTTTACCCAGTATTCGTTTTTTGTGGATATGATGATACTAATGAGTAAACAAACGCGCTTTTTGGGAACAAGATTTTGGTGATGCCTGGCTTGTGATTTTTTTGAATAACCGCAGAGAGAGTGAAAAAGCGAAGGAATTTCTATGTTTATCCACAGTATGTGGATAGAAAATGTGTGTATGTAGCCTAAAATTCAGAAAATAATAACTTGCATCAAGAAAAAGAGAATTCATTATATAAAAAGGGGAACAAGTTATGTTTTTAGTCTTTTAGCATGATCATTAAACTACAATCGCGGATCATGTGTCTAATGGGTGTTAAGAATGGGTCCGATGTATTATTTATAAGGGCTAGGATGCCGATTCTACATGATTAAATACTGTTTATTGTGTGTGTAACATTAGACTTTCTCTGACTATCAAAATAAAAAATACATGCCCTGCCTCATTACCGGCAGAGCATTGTTATGAATATCATATATTGAGGGCACTTTGATTAAATTACGGAAGGTTTTTCCACTTCCAAGTATCTCCGCCTTTAAATTCTTTCGGTTCCCCTGTCATGATGGCCGCTTTTTCTGTCATAGTGATCTTTTCAAATGTAACAGGAAATGGTATATCTTTAAATTCAAGCAAAGGATTTAATTTTGACAGTATCATATTGGTAAGTACCTCAGGCTGACTCATCCCTTCAACTTTTATGACTGTATTTTCCAGATATACCCCGTCGTTGCGGAGACCCAAGACCCCTTTTGCTGATATCGGAAGTTCAATGTCTATAATGATCCGTGTCCTGAATTTTCCTGATGCGGTAAAGCCCTCCCTTTTAAAGTCGAACCGCAGGTCAGAGAAGCCTTCAGGATTTTCGTTTTTGTTGAAATAATCATTGACATCCTTTTCAGCAAGAACAACCTCGCCTTTTGAGCTTTTGATCATTTGAGCTAGGTACGATGTGCTGTCCGTTGATCCATCCGGAGTGGAAACCTCCTGCAGGATCGCAAGCAGCTTCATTTTTTCTATCCTTATACCGTCTATTATTCCTCCGTTGATCTCTATCCACGCGGTCTGACCTTTAACTGTTACTGCTGCTGATTCAGGCCTGAATACAGCTGCGATGTTTTTCCCTATGGTCTCCGGAAGGGCATTCTGCAGAGCTGCATGAGCAGGCAGGTTCATGGTACAGGATGTGAATAACAAAGAAAGGATCAAAAACATATATTTTTTCATCAAAGATCCTCCAATAAATCATTTTTTTTAATTTTAGCTCTCTTTTCAAAATTTTCTACGCAATATCAATGATGTTTTCATTTTCATTTCTTTCAACTATCATTAAGGAAGCGATAATTAATGCAAAATGAACCGACAAGCCAATTGTCGATTGCGAGGACTTCAATGACGATAGTTCAGCTCTTCTTTTTCTTTTTTAGGATAAGCGCTGTCACATTCGGCGGTGGAATAGTGATCCTGGGAATGGTAAAGCTTGGCATAGCAGAAAGACAGGATATTTCTGAAGGAGAATTTTCTGATATGGTAAGCCTTGCAGCATCAGTGCCAGGCCCGCTTGCCGTCTCTATAGCATGGCTCCTTGGCAGGTATTACAGAGGGCTTAAAGGGAGCATGGCTGCAGTTGCGGGAGCTGTCCTTCCTCCTTTTGTAATAATCCTTATCCTCTCCCCGATAATTCTTAAATATTCAGGAACTCCGGAGGTACAGGGGTTTTTTAAAGGTGTCCTGGCCGGTACGGGAGCTATCATTACAATGGTCGTATTTGACAATGTCAGATCGACGCTCTCATGCGGATGGTGGAATATTGTTCCGTTTGTCGTGGTCATCGCCTTGATAGGAATTTTTGGAATCAACCCACTGCTTTCAATGCTCGCGGCATTTTTAGTCCAGCTGACGAGGGAAAAGCTGGTATTGCGATGAAAGTTCTTCTGGAACTTGTTTTTTCTTTTTCACAGATAGCTGCGGGTGCTTTCGGAGGGGGACTCTCGACGCTTCCTCTTATTGAATATCAGCTTGTTAGGGCGACTGGCTGGCTTACACCTTCCCAGTTCAGCCAGGTACTTGCTCTTTCGCAGGTAACTCCGGGACCTATTGCGATCAATGCGGCAACTTTCGTTGGATTTCAGCAGGCTGGGATCCCCGGGTCCATTGTCTCTACTTTATCAATCGTTATCGTACCGGTTTTGATTTTATGCGGCGCATTGTGCCTTTTAAAAAAATTAGAGGCAGAAAAAAGCAGAAAATTCAAAGATATGCTGCGTCCGATAGTGGGAGGCCTACTTACACTCTCCCTTATTTCTCCGCTTACAGTAACGGCCAAAAACGGCGTTACGGCTATGGCGATGCTGATTTTAGGCATCCTACTTCTCCGAACATGCAAATTTTTTAAAAATTACCCTCCCGTACTCCTTGTTATTTACGGTATAATTGGTGCGGTCATATTTTCCTGAAATATTATTACGGTACGAGATGATTCCCAAAAGGGAGAACATGGTTAATAATTTTCAAAAACAAAAATAAATTATTTGAGAGGGACTTTTTTCATTAAAAACATACGAGTATAATATGGCCGCAGAAATATCAGATATATTAATAGCATGGACGCAAGATTGACGAAAAGGTCTCTTTGATGTAATTTGTTCCCGTGGTTCTCCCGTTTTTCAGTTAATTGTTCAAATGTTACTGAAGGGTGAATTTGAAATATTAGGTTTTGCAATTTTGGGAATTATACAAAAAAATACAGTTTCACTCTGTCATGCGGGAAAGGAGGGCTGTAAGGAAGAGCGATTTGTACAGCTTTTTTATTTAGCTCATGCATCTGCAGATAGTATTTAAAGTCATTATCCAAGAACAAGAAATAGAGACTTGAAGGGAGAGTTTTTTTGATGAAGAAATTTGCAATTATCCTTGCAGTAATGTTTCTGTTCGTAGCAGCAGTAAGCCCGGCAACAGCAGCTCCTATCGTTTTCCGTTTCGCAGGTCAGTCACCGCCCGACCACATGGCGACCAAGACAATGAACGACATGGCCAAGGAAATAGCACAGAAGACCAGCGGTCGCGTTGAGATCAAAGTCTATCCCGCAAACCAGCTCGGAAATTACTCACTTGTTATGGAAGAGATGATCCGCGGAACAGTCGACATGTCCCTTATGTCGATCGCAAGCGAATTTGACCCCCGCCTCGAGCTCGTTTACGTGAACGGATTTATAAGCGGCTATGATGATGCGAAAAAGGTCTTTGTTCCCGGTGCATGGCTGCCCAACAAGCTGAATGAACTTAGCTCCGCCCTCGGAGTAAGGCTGATCGGATCCTACATCGAAGGAATGATCGGTATCGGATCAACGAAGCCCCTCAAAGAACCCCTCAACCCGAAGGTAGACAAGGGCGTTCTTGCCAGAGTACCGAACATGGATGTCTACACTCTCGGAGCAAAAGCAATGGGTTTCCGCCCAATCACCATCCCTTACTCAGATGTTTACCAGTCAATGCAGACCGGCGTATGCGACGCAGTTGACGGCTACCCTGTAGCAGCGGCATACACGATCCTCGGAGACGTACTTAAGTACTGGTACCACACCAACTACTCAATGGAATACCTTGCAATCATGGTCAGCGACAAATCATGGAAGAAACTTACCCCTGCAGACCAGAAGGTCTTCCAGGAAGTAGCAAAGAAATACACCCTTCTCTCTATAGACAATGCGAAAGCTGAAGACAACAAATATATGGCTCTTATGGAGAAAAAGGGAATCAAAGTCTTCAAGTATAGCGAAGCTGAACTCAAGCCGATCAAAGAAGCATGCATCACAACATGGACAGAGCTTGGCAAGCGCGGCATGACTGAAGAACTTATGAAGGAATTTGTAAAGCACCTCGGTAAATAAAATTACCGATCATTAAAGCAGCATCCGGGAAGTCCACGGGGAGGATATCCTCCCCGGATTTTCCTTTTTTGAAAGGAGCCCCATTTATGACACAGGCGCAGTGTAAGTTTATCGAAGAAACAGAATACGAAGCACCAATTTCAACAGTAAGAGTTGCAACAAACCCCTTTGACAAGATCGTAACCAGAACTTTCGCCATAGTATGTTTTGTAATGGCCATGGTGCTTGCCGTAATTATCAGCGCGGCAACAGTTATGCGCTATGTACTCGAAATGGACCTTTACGGCTACGAGGAATGGATAAAGATATTCGCTTTCTGGCTCTATTTCATGGGAGCGGGTTACGGAGCTTTTGCCGGATCGCATGTCTCCGCCGACCTTGTTCAGTCTTATGTTAAAGAAGGATTTATCAAGCGGCTGCTGATCTTCACAAAAACAGTAGTGACTTTGGGTGTCACCCTTCTTTTCACATGGTATGGATGGGACTTCTTCTATTTTGGTTTCGCTGGTCCTCTCGGTACCGGAGTTGCTATCCCAAAGACAGTTGCATGGAGGATACCTCTGTGGACAGGCTACCTCCCAATTTTGATAGGTCTTTTTTTCATGTCCTACTATTTTTTATGGGATATGATAAGAGCCGCAAAAGCGCTTTTTACGGGAGGTAAGACGGAATGATCTATATCGCACTTGTAATACTGATGGTATGTCTGGTGATCGGTGTACCGGTCCCTGTCAGCTTTATGGCTTCATGCGCCTGGCTTATCTTCTTCGGAGGAGTTGATCAGGTAGGTTACCAGGCCACACAGCTTCTGCCCTATGGTTTCACACAGATGAACTCCGTCTCCCTCATCGCCATAGCAATGTTCATTCTTGCAGGCGGTATTATGGAGAGAGGCCGAATAGCTGAAAAGATGATAGATATGGTCGATGTATTCGTCGGGCATATCAGAGGTGGTCTTGGTGTAGTCGGGATCATTTCCTGTGCGATATTCGGATCCATCTGCGGAGCTGCATGCGCTACCCTTTCCTGCATAGGCGCGATCATGTTTCCACGTTTCAAAGCCGGTGGTTACCCGATGGGACATGCCTGCGCCCTTATGGCGAACGCATCCCTTCTGGGTCTTCTGATACCCCCGAACGCGACTTTGATAATTTTCGCATGGATAAGCGGTATTTCTGTTCTTGCATGCTTCCTTTCGACCATAGGCCCCGGGATTGTGACGATAATCCTTCTGAGTGTGGTAAACCTCTGGATGCTTCGCAATAACAAAGATGTTCTTGTTAAACAGAAGCGTTCTCCTAAGGAACGCTATGAAATGTTCATGAAACGCGGACGTCTTGCGATCCCTGCTCTTTTTATGCCGTTCATGGTACTGGGAGGCATTTACGGAGGAGTAATGACGACTACAGAAGCATCCGCCCTTGCTGTCGTATACTGTATCCCCATAGGACTTTACGTTTATAAGGGGCTGAACTGGAAGACTCTTTTCAACATAGTGGTCGAAGGTTCGATAACGACTGGAGTTATCATGGTAATGCTCTATTCCGTTTCCATGCTCTCAAGGCTCTATATCCTCGAGGACCTTCCCGGCAAGGTGCTCGATCTCTTCTATTCGATTTCGACTAACCCCTACATAATCATGTTCATGATAAACGTGTTCCTGGTCCTCATGGGGATGCTCATGGATGACATAAGCGTAGTTGTTCTGACAACGCCGATCCTGCTCCCGATAATAGTGAAACTCGGAGTAGATCCTGTACACTATGCTGCAATAGTAGGAGTAAATACTGCTCTTGGATGCATCACACCTCCGTGTGCACCGGTGCTTTACCTGAGTGGAAGAGTAGGAGGCGCCTCGATCAACGAGATCATGAAACCGGCACTTACGTTCATGGCTCTCTGCTGGATCCCGGTGCTTGCGGTCACTGCTTACATACCGAAGGTCTCTCTTTTCCTTCCCCATGTAATACTTGGCCTTCCCTGGTAACAGACTTTAATAAGTCAGAGCAAGGAAGAATCAGCAAACATTTAATTGAAGCTCCCCGGCATTGGCTGGGAGCTTCAATTTTTTATACTGAAGTATCCACTGCATATTAGGCATATGTGCGCAAATTGATCTTTCTTGGGGAAAGATTAAACAGAATCTGATATAATACTTAGTTGGGCATCTGAAGTATTTTAGATTGGAAGCGATAATGTGTATTTTTACAAGGACCTATTTGCATCTCTATGTTTCATATTTTTTGGCGTAGCACTTGCCTTCAATGACGCCTACTTCTATTTTGGAGCTATGATGTGTGCTTGCCTTTCTACAACAGCTCACAGAAAAAAATGGCCCGATCCACTATGGGCGACTTTGATGATTGAAGATCTAAACACCAGATTTGAGTCATTAAAAAAACGTTACTTTCCTAAAAAGGAATTTTCTAAAGAGGATGAAATAGGTCCCCTCCCTCCACTCGGAGACTAAAATTAGGATCAACAAAAACAAATATCGAGATTGATATATCACGCCCTTCGTGTTGAGGGCGTGATATTTTTTGCAATAATTGCTTATTTTCCTCCCTACGTAATCTGTAATCATAGGCAGCAAGCCCCTCTCAGACTGCAATAGAGTAATATAATCTCTCTCCAGAACTAACGCTGAACTATACATTTAAAATTTTTAACATAATAAACCGTTATGCATAAATTAAAGTGAAATAGTCTTTCCTTGACAACATGCTCCAACTGATATATCTTGTGAATCACATGAAACGATAAACAAAAGGAAATATTGTGATTCACGGAAAAAGATATAGCGTGTTGTGCAATTATGCCTATTATTCAAATAATGTGAATTAATATACAAGTAATCATAAATATCAGTCATTTCCTGTGGCTGTAAATAATAGAACCAAAACTTGAGAGGAGAATATAAACCATGAAAAACACCAAAAAGCTAGCACTTGTTCTTGCTGCGATCATGATCCTTATCGCAATGGTCTCTGCCGCATCAGCAGCTGAGACGACCCTTCGTTTTGCAGGACAGTTTCCGCCTGACCATACTGCAACAGGATTCATGAAAGAAGTTGCCAAAGAAGTAAGCGCAAAGAGCAACGGACGCATCGACATCAAAATCTTCCCCGCCAACCAGCTGGGAGACTACACCCTCGTCTACGAAGAGCTTATCCGCGGAACTATTGACATGGCTCTTATTTCCGTCCCCAGCCAGTTCGACCCGAGAATGGAACTTGTTTACATCAATGGCTTTGTTACAGGCTACGATGGGATAAAGAAAGCCTTCCAGCCTAAGGGATGGATGGCCACGAAGATGGACGATTTCCACACCAGGCTCGGAGTTAAATTCCTTGGTTTCAACGTTGAAGGAATGATTGGGCTTGGAAGCACAAAACCTGTAAGGGATCCCCTTAATCCCAAAGTCAACAAGGGCGTGCTGACAAGAGTTCCCTTTATGGACGTTTACAAGACAGGCGTAGAGGCAATGGGCTACAAGACTATCTCCCTCCCCTATGCAGACATCTTCCAGGCGATGCAGACAGGCGTTTGCGATGCAGTATCTTCCATCCCTCCGGCACTGGCCTACACAGTTCTTAAAGATGCGATGAAGTACTGGTACCAGACAAACTACTCACTTGAAAACGAATCATATCTTATGAGCCAGAAGACATGGGGCAAACTTAAGCCGGCAGACCAGAAGATCATCTTTGACGCAGTGACCAAGGTTGCCGCGAAGTCCATTGATCAGGCTAAGAAAGATGACGCACTCTACATGGATCTTATGAGGAAAAAAGGGATCAAGGTCTACACATACACAGACAAAGAGCTTGCGCCTATTCAGGAAGCGATCTCAAAGAGCTGGGTCAAGCTTGAAGCCAACATGGGCAAGGATCTTATGAACGAGTTCCGTAAGCAGTTCGCTCCCAAGAGCAAATAGTTAAAAGGTCGCTACAGTTCAACATAAAAAGAGGCGGGGCATATTTATTGTCCCGCCTCTTTGTATAATTTCTGCTGTTATTTGTGCTTTGTTATTATTTCAAGGATATCTTCTGCTGCACTTGGCCTCGAAAATCGTTCAATTCCTTCGATCATACTCTCCAGAACCAGATGGTTTCCCAGTATTTCCAGGGTTTCTTCTGATGCCCTGATGCTGTTTTTTAAGCGCCTCGCTGCATTACTGCCGCATAGGATATCCATATTGAGCTGTTCCTGACCCGGAATGGGTTCCATAAGAAGAAGTGGAAGTTTTGCGGAAAGAGCCTCAGAGAGAGATAGCCCTCCGGGTTTCATCACAGCAAGATCGGAAGCACAGTAATATTCAGGCATGTTGTCCACGAATGACATGATCCTGATATTTTCATTGCCGCTGTATTTTAAGGAGAGTTTTTTGTATAGCTGTGAATTGTTTCCGCAGATGACCAGGGTCTGAATACCCTTTTCTTCAGCAAGAGAGTTTGTTACATCGATAACAGGTCCGGCGCCGATTCCTCCTCCTGTAACGAGTACGGTCTTTTTGTTCTGATCGAGCCCAAGCTGCTCCCTCGCAGTTTTTTTTGAAATCGGAGAGCTGTATTTTTTTGAAACGGGTATTCCCGTATTGAAAACGTTGCCGATACCATCGATCCTGTATTGTTCAAGTGCGGCCTCGCTTGCTGTGAATGATGCAGAAAAAACGGGGCTTCTCTGAAACCGGTGAGTGACAAAATCTGTGTTTACGTAGAATACAGGGATCTTCAGGCGGTTTCTCGAAGCAAAGAGCGATGCTCCGAAGTAATGGGTGAAGACAACAGCCTCTGCTCCGGAAGAGGAAACGATATCTTCGATCTCTGGAAGGTAGATGCTGCACAGAAGTGAATGTATATGATCGAAGATGGAAGCCTGAATGGAGAGTTTGTCTGATCCCCAGTAAAATCTGCCCCATATCCATGGAACGTGGCGCGCGATAAGCAGATAGCCCTTTGAAACAGTCCCGCGCAGCCATAAAGGCAGGACTTCGAGCACATCAAGGCACATCGCAGTATTTTCGGAGCCGCTCTCTAAAAACCATTCTTTCAGATTCTCGGCAGCGGCTTTATGCCCCGTTCCTTCGGAGGCGTAAAGAAAGGCGATCGATCTCAAATTTTATCAAGCCCTTTGAATATATCCCCAAGTGTTACATTGGGGGCCTGGGTTCTTTCTTTCTCCTGTTTTATAGCAGCCAGTACAGTATCACGTATCTGAACTTCATTATAGCTGTAAGGAAAATAGAGCGCGGCAGCATCACCGTGGCCGCCGCCTCTGACCTTTTTGCCATCTTTTAGCAGAGTTATTATTTTTCCGGCAAGTCCGTCGCGGCTGCGAAGCGAAAGAGCCCAGTCGCCCCCCATCCTCTTTGCAGAAACTGCGGCCAGCATGGGAGGATTAGGATCCCTGTCAAGTATCAGTCCGCAGAAGTCCGAAACGTCCCCAAATTCGAGCAACCCGTCGCCAACAAAGGAGAGATCATCTCCGGTCCTCAATATCCGGGCCTTTGCATGCTCGAACCTCTCTTCCTGGAGATCCACAAAATTCTGTGCTGAATCTCTCTCTCCCTTGGTCAGCTCGGCAGAAGAATCTGAGACCAGCCTCATCAGAACTCCCCATGGTCCGCATATTGTCACGAGACCTTGCCAGAGACGGCTTTCAGGGATCTCTCCAAGCCATAGATCTCTGTCGTTCGTTATTTTAATGAGAGGCTCAATTTCTTCAACGATCTTTCTCGTATTGTCATCCAGCTTTTGTTCCCTGAGCCATCTCCAATATACCATTGCCGCGCAGTACCCGGTATCGACCACAGCCCATTTCCTGTTGCCGTACCTGTCGTAGGTGCTTTTGTGATGGTCAAATACAAAAGGTGGACTGCTTTCAGTGAAAGTACGGTCAATTTGGTCAACGGTCTGTTCCCGTTGGCAGAAAAGATCGAGAACGGTGAGCTTTTGCCCTGAATCAAGCGATTCCAGTATTGCGTTGTCGATTTCACCGTAACCCATGAGCGAGACTTTTATCGGCAGCCGGAACGACCTGTTTGCATGCCAGGCAAGAGCTGCGGAGACGACCCCGTCGAGGTCGGTGTGGCTAATTATATGAAGCACGTTTTCGGTCTGCAATTTTGGTTCCTCCCTGCAAAAGGGGATTTGTACCTAATTTTACAGCATCATTGGCTAAAATGACATTAGAACAGCTTTATTGCAGCACATTCGGGCTCAGGTTATAATCAATTTAAAGCGTTGTTAGGATGAAATTTCAGGGGGAGCAATAAAAATGATATTAGCAGCAGTTGATATCGGAACAAACTCTGTTAAGTACCTGCTTGCGCAGGCTGACGGTGAAAAAGGTGCAACAGTCTTGAAAGATGCCGTGAAGATAACAAAGCTGGGGGTAGGCCTGAGAAAATCAGGGCTGATCAGCCTTCCGGCACTTCAAAGAACAACAGATGCGGTCAAAGAATTTGTTGCTGATGCTGAAAAGAACGGCGCAGGCGTTATCCGAATAGTTGGGACAATGGCTCTCCGTTCAGCATCCAACGCAGGGGAACTTTCAGATAAGCTAAGGGAACTCACGGGAATTGAGACAGAGGTCCTTTCCGGAGAGGAAGAGGCGCTGCTTTCTTTTTCAGGGGCTGTATCAGGTTTTGACCTGAGTAATGTGAACAGGTACTGCACGATCGATACGGGCGGAGGAAGCACAGAACTGGTATTTGCCGAAAAGGGAGAGATTGTCTGCAAGGCCAGCCTAAAAACCGGTGCGCTGCTCCTCACGGAAAAATTCTTTTCAAATGATACGATTTTGAGAAAAGATATTGAAAATGCGGATTATGAATTAAAACAGGTCTTTGGCAGCGTAAAGCCCCCTTTTAAGGTCGATATGGCTGTTGGCATCGGAGGAAATGTCACAAGCATGGCCTCTGTTTACAAAAGGATGGAGGAATATGATCCGGAAGAAGCACACGGAACGGTCCTCCCGGAAGAAGAAGTCGAGAGACAGATAAGGGAATATTCAGTTAAGAGCCCGGAGGAAAGGCGCAAAATTCCGGGTCTTGATCCTGAAAGGGCGGATATTATCCTTGCAGGCGCATGCATTATCAGATACGCAATGCGATTTGCCGGGTGCAGCGAAATAGTTGTCAGCGACAAGGGCCTCAGGCACGGTATTTTGTCCAGCATGATCCGAGGGCAGCATCAGTTTAATTAGGGCGGTCTATATAAAGGGAGGTGCGTGAGACGGAGGCGATAAACAGTTTTGTCAGCATAGCAGGAGGTCTCGCGCTGTTCCTTTACGGCGCCCAGGAAAGCGCCAGTTTTTTCAGGCAGAATATCAGCGGAGGCTTAAAAGAGGGAATAGGAAGGCTCACAGGTAACAAGAGCAGATCTTTCCTCCTTGGAACTCTGTTTGCCGCTGTTGCGCAAAGCAGCGCGATCGCCATCTCATTCGGGATAGGTTTCGTCGATGCGGGGATACTCTCGCTTGCAGATTCCCTGCTGATGGTCATGGGGGCAAGCCTGGGAGGTACTCTTGTCTCTGTCCTTCTGAGTTTTAATATTTTTGATTATGCGCCTCTCCTTTTTGCAGGGGCTTTTTTCCTTAGCAAGCTGAACAACAGGAAGATACGCATGGTTGCCGGAGTTTTGAGATGCATCACCATCATTTTCCTGGGGATGATGTTTTTACGGATCGGGGCAGGATCGCTCTTTGAAGATGGCAAAGCAAGAGAGATAGCGCTATCCTGGTCATCGTCCCCTCTTCTGATGGGCGTGTCAGCATTTGTTTTTGCCGCTATCTTTCAAAGCAGGTCTGCGATAATAGGGCTTGGAATAGCGCTTGCTCTTTCTGATGCTCTTCCGGCTGTTTCTGCCCTGCCTATCGCTCTTGGAGCCCATCTGGGGTCGTCCCTTATCGCGGTCACGGCGAGCTTTGGAGGAAGGCTCAGTGCCAGAAGGCTGGGGTTTTGCTCCTCCGTTTATTACCTTATCGGCTCTCTTGCTTTTGCCTTTATGATACCTCCTGTCCACAGGCTTTTGAATGGCGCAGGTCTTGATGTCGTCCAGGAGCTTGTCTATGGACAGATAATTATCGCCCTGATCAACATAATGATCTTTCTGCCATTTTCTTCTTTGCTCAGCGGCCTTTCTGTGCGTCTGGTGACTGCCTCCGGAGAATTGGATCAGCCGATGTATATAGAAGAGGAACTCCTTTCAGTGCCTTCCGTGGCCGTACTGCTCCTCTCAAGGGAGATGACCAGGCTTTCGAACTATATCGAAGCCTATCTGCAGATGCTCATGATACCTTCTGAGAGAGAAGTTCCTGTTTTTGAAAAATTACCCGAAGCTATAGAAGAGCTGAGCAAGTCATGCCAGGATTATTCCTACAGGATACGTGTGACCGCAGAAGATCCGAAGCTGCAGGAGAAATTCGCGTCAGTGAGCAGGACGATGTCTATCCTCCGCTCAATGTCAAAAACTCTTTGCGGAGAGATCAGCGAGATACTTTCAGATGAAGCTGCGTATGCCGCGATCAGGGAAAGAGCAGGCAAAAAGCTTTGGAGCGAGTGGTCTGAGCATTCAGGAAAAATAATGCGTACAAGCCTGAGGGCATTTGTTATCGGCGAAAAGGGACTGATAAAGAAAACCAGGGAACTGGAAATGGAATATGGTGAGATCTGCAAAAAAATAAGGGATGAGATCACCGGCAGTTATTCTTACGGAAGGGATATTTCCAAGGCAATAAGAGTGATATCGCTGATGCAGGGTTTCTTTGGCATGTCGAAAATACTGGCTGAGGATGAAGAACTTTATATAATGCCTGAACGCGAAAACCCCTGTTAAGAATACCTTTTTGAAAGGGAAGATCAGGATGAATAAAAAGAGAATAGAAGACAAGAATCAAAGCAGTGTCCAAAGTTATCTTTACGTATCTGATAAAGAGAGACTGAGGCTTCTTGTGCATGAGATGTCGGAAAATGCGGCAGCTTCTATTGAAAATGCAGTTCTTGCACTCAAAACGGGAGATCCTAAACTGGCAAAAAAAGTGATAGAAGAAGACGACCTGATAGATGAAAAAGAAGAGCAGATAGATCAGGAATGTCTCTATTCGATCGCGATGAGGCAGCCTGTAAGGGAGGATCTTCGCTTTGTCTATTCAGTGATGAAGATCATCGTTGATCTTGAGAGGATAGGAGACCAGTCGGTGAATATAGCAATGAATGTGCTTGATCTTCCCAATGGCCTTCACTTTCCGGAAGAGATCGTTCCATATGTTGAGAGAATGGCCGAAGAAAACATCAGGATGATCAGGGAAGTGACGGAGGCCTTTGCCGGGGATGATGAAACTGTCATCTGTTCTGCAAGGGACCGCAGAAAGACGATTAAGTTTACAAGAAAAAATGCAATATCAAATCTTGATGTGCTATTAGGATCCGAAACAGCGTGTGAAAGTGATAAACTGAAGCTTTTTTGCATAGTGACCCTTACTCTGAGACATCTCTCGCGTATTTCTGATCATGTGCTTAACCTTGCAGAAAGAGTCTCTTTCATCGCTACCGGAATATCGCCGCTTACTCTGAAAAGGGCGCAGGAAAAAACAAATTCAGTCGCTAAAGACAGCTGAATCGCCCTTAAGCCAATTGAAGAGCCTCTTTAAAAATAAAGCTGCGATGAGGCAGCCGGAAATATCGCCCACCGGGAAAGACATCCAGATGCCCCACAGGCCATAAAATCGCGGCAGGGTGACAAGCGGTAGAAAAAGGAAAACTGCGTGACGGAATACGGAGAGCGTTATTGCTTCCCTTGCCCTTCCAAGTCCAAGCAGGGCGGAGTTTGTTATTATAGTCACTCCCATGAAGATTATCCCAATGTAGGCTATCCTCATGCCCGGAACGCCTATTGCCAGAAGCTCAGGATCATCATTGAAGAGCAGTATCATCTTTTCGGCGAAGATCTCCGCGACCACGAAGCTCAAAACGTAAAAACAGGTGACCATCTTGATAGCGTATTTTATCGCCATTATTACCCTGTCCGGTTTTCCGGCGCCGTAATTGTAACCTATCACCGGCTGTACAGCTTCGCCTATCGCCAGTGCGGGAAGGAAGAGGATAGAATCGAGGCTCAGGAAAACTCCCATTGCTGAGAGGCCGATATCCCCTCCATATTTTCTTACCATGTTGTTCATCAATGTCATATAGAAGACGAAGGATAGCTCTGTTATAAAAGGAGAGCTCCCTACAGCGAATATTTTTTTGATCACTTTCATCTTAAGCCTGACGAGGAAATGAAGCCTTATCCGCAAAGGGCTTGATCCCGAATAGAAGAACATGAGCCCGCAGACCGTGGCTGCTCCTTGTGCCATAATAGTCCCCAGGGCTGCCCCTTCTACCCCCATACCCATTTTTACAATAAAGAGGGCGTCAAGCAGGATGTTCGAAAAAGCTCCGAGAATCTGTGTTCCCATTGCGTAACGAGGACTTCCGCATGCCCTTATCAGGGAATTGATCCCATGCCCCATAAGTGCCAGGGGGCCCCCGATCAAGATTATCCTCAGGTAATTTCTTGCCAGGGGCAAAATTTCCTCGCTTGCGCCGGATAGCCTCAGAAGCATATCAACGCCGTATACGCTGAGCCCCATACCTGCAAAGCCGACAGCGGCAAGAAGCATCAGCGTGTGTCCCAAGGCCTGTTCGGCAGGGCGCTGTTTTTTTGCACCTCTCAATATTGCGACCCTTGAGGATCCGCCAACTCCGATGAGGAGAGAGAAGGAAAACATCAGCAGCATTACCGGAAAAGAGAGTGTGATAGCCGCCAGTCCGCTTGTTCCGACGTATCTTCCAACGAAAATACGGTCAACGATGTTGTAGATAGCTCCGGCTACCATCCCGACCATTGCAGGCATTGCAAAATGGATCAGGAGCTTTGGTATCTTCTCCTCATCTATCAGCATTTGCTTGTTTTCGATCTTTTCAAGCTGAGTTATTTCAGGTCCATCCTCTCACGGATCAAAGCCGGGTCATTATACATCAATGGATTCGGAGGGTACATTAGTCTTTGGTCTATCTGATCCGTAGATAAAAGGCTTCCGAGGCCCCTTCGATCTCAATGCCCTTATTATCGTAAGCATCAACGTATACGGTCATTATCCTACCGTTGAGGATCTCGGGCAGATCGAAAAAATGGCGGAATTCATATATCGAATCAAGAGACCATTCTCCATCAGAGTTCCTGTAATTCCTTTCAAGGAATACCTCTTTCGATTCCTCGTGGAGAACGCCATCCATCATATCTACGAACCTGTACCGTATGTGGCGTATCTGGTTTTCCACCTCAAAAGTTCCGTCATCGTTCGGGATGACCTCGGAGAGCATCGGCTGGATGGGAGTTACCGCTCCGCAGATCGCAAGCGGCGTATCCGGGTCTACGGATACGGAATCATGAACGTCCCAGTCAACTGTTCCGATAGTATCTTCCGGGTAATACCGATCCTTTATATCCCCTGTTTCGGCACGTAAAAGCTCAAGCCTGTCGCCGTTTTTGAACGCGATGATTTTCCCTTTCTTTATGTCTGATCCGTACCATGTTCCAAACCGCAGGGAGGGTTCTCCTATGTCGTAGTGATAGTAGATGACATCTTCGGAATCAAGCCACCCCTCGAAGGCCATGCGCCCGATCTCGACCTCCTGGGTCGCACACCTTTTTTCTCTTATGTTATAAATTACTGCATGTACTCTTCCCCCAACATACTCGAGGGCATCATTTGCCCTCCATCTGCGTGGAATCTCATATACTGACCCGTCTGCACAAGGCCAGTATCCGGGGAAAAGGTCCCTGTATATGCGAAAACCGTTTTCTTCCGCAAAAGAGACGACAGACCTCATGTGTTCATCGGGTGAAAACCTTGCGAGGACCTTCTCCTGGACTGTTCCGAACATAACATCTTCCTCTGTGCGGGCAAGTACTTTATCTCCTGTAACTGCGGTCACTATTATCCTGTAGAGTTTCCATCCGAGGTCATCCGGGTAGTTGTAAGCAGTGTCAAAATCTTTGGTTACGCCGCCCTGTATTAGGACTGCAAAGCGGTCTTTAGTCACCACGGCTTTCAGTGAGGGGTCATAGAAACTTTCCGGATCCCCGTGTCGGTATACGAGGTCCGGGGGAGGATATTGGTAGAGTTCCTCACGGCTTATATCCACCCATGGAGCTTTTCCTTCATATCTGAAGTAAATATCTCTTTCCGGTGTCAGCCCTGTAAAAGGGTCAACGTGGCTGCTGAAGGTCCTGAGGGGGATCATCTTTCCGTCCCGGACGAGACCGGTCTCTGCAACATCTACCCTGATATCAAAAGGTATGTCCTCAGGACGTACACCATCACGTTCTATTCTGCCGATAACGTAAAAGTCCCTTCCTGATTCAAGAACCTGCTCATCTGCAGAAGGAGCAAGGATCGAGATGACCACAGCCTCTGCGTTCATAGCAGAGGAGTATACAAGGAGGCATGCAGATCCAGCGATAGCGATGATCTTTAAATATTTTTTCATTCCGCTGCCCCTCTCCTCTGTGATCATATTTCCTGTCAGCGCTCTCTCTAAAGCAAAAATAGTACGCTTCTGCTAATCATACATCAAGGAGAAAACCCTGTTCAATATAAAAAATATGCCGTGTGGGTGGCAGATAATAAAAACAGGCGGCCTTCCAACAAGGAGAAGACAGCCTGTAAAAAACTAGGGACTCAAAAATTACTGATATATCCTCAGTTATTTTTTATTTTTAATTTCAGGCGCAACCTTCAAAAGGGCCAGAACAGTGCTTGCTAGCTTTCCTTTAGTAAGGGGCTTGTCGCCTGTCAGGCCATCTATTACCCCCTGGTATCTTTTTATGTCTTTTTTGAAAAGTATTTCAAGCCATGAGGAAAACTCACTGACCGTGACAAGTGCCTGAAGGTTCTTATCCGGGAATTTTTGTATCCCCATAGCCCTTCTAAGGGCATCCCTTACTTCTACCCAGTGCATTTCGTCGTATACACCGAAAAATTTCTCCGTCAAAGGGTCCATGTAGCCGTAAAGCATTGCTGCTTCGACCCCTTCCCATGATGCGGAGTAATTGGGAGCATCCTCAAAATCAAATAGGGAAAGCCTGCTCCTCGATCTCCAAAGCTCTGTCTGGACATCAAGGGGGCGCAGCTTTCGAGGTTGTACTTTCTGGATGACGGATACTGCTGCGATCGCTCCAGCAGCCTGCCCTGTCAGCATCGTAACGGGCTGGAGCCTTGTTGAGCCATTTACCACCCTTGAAACGGAGATATTTTTCTCCGCTGCCAGAAGTCCCTCTAGCTTCTCCGGGACAAAGACCTCAAAGGGTATTTGGAATAGCCCGCCATCCCCGTTCCAGTCATTCGGGATCTTTTCCTTCGTCTCTCCCAGGTCCGCTTCAAGGTATATGCTGTCGTTTTTGCCGTGTATGTCTATGGGATATTCGCCCAAGGCCAGACTGTGCGGTTTTGAAGTGAGCGTCCTGCCCAGTTTTTCATCCCTTAGGATGTCATCGACCGTCATGGTCTGTATGCCAACCAGCCTCCTGCTTTCCCTAACATAAGGAAAAGGGGGGAAGAGAGAGAGGATCGGACGGTATTTTTCGGGAAATTCCGCCCAGTCAGCCCAATCAGTGCTGAACCAGCCTCCATAACCCTGTCTGTTGTCAACAGACCAGTCTGACATGCCGAGTTCGGTCTGCATATAGTAAAGGAATGCGAGGGTCTTCAACATTGCCTCCCTAGTTGCGAGGGCCCTGAAGTTTGGGCTTTCAAGAAAATCAACAGACAGATTGGGAGAACTGCCATTTTGGCCGGGATAATCATTTGCCCAGTTTATAACAGTCTTTGTGATACTTGTCCATGTTTCCGGCTTGCCTCCGTCGATAATGGCGTTATTCGAGGGATCCGGGATAGCACGGTAGGCATTATGCACGACAGGGCTGAACGGGTAATCCCCCGGCCATGTGCTTCCATTTTTTCTTATCGTCATCCTGAATTTGAAAAGATGATCGGTGTATCCCGGAGGCGCCCCCTGGACTTTTAGTTCTGGCGGCAGTCCCCCTTTGTACTGTTTTATGACGACAGGGTATGTTATGTCCTGAATTATCGCATTTTTGTCGATCACAGGAGAGATCGCGTTTCCGGAACGGTAACGGGCACCGGACAAAGCAATAAAATCTCCGTACTCAGTTGCATCGATGAATACTTTTGCTGAAAGTAGAACTTCCTTTCCATCCACCTTTACAACAGCCGAACGGACCCTGTTTTCAGTTACTTTTACCGATATCGGTCTGGCTTTAAGAATTATGTCAACGAGGCCTGCCTCACTGAGCATTTCCTTAAGGATCATCTGCCCGACCCAAGGTTCGAATGCGATGGTGTCGCTTCCCCAGTAGCAAATGTTAACGCTTGTATTCCTGGCCGAATAGTATTCCCTGACCTTAGTTATGAACTCAAGATATATACCTGTGCGGGTCTTTGTTTTGTCATCCATCGTCGAGACGGCAGCCCCTGTCATCTGCCCGCCTATCCAGTCGGATTCCTCAATAAGGGCAACGGACATTCCCATCCTAGCCGCCTGTATGGCTGCTGAGCATCCGCCCGAACCGGCTCCTATTACCGCCACATCATATGGCCTCTGTTCGAGAGCATGCGCCGTTTCCGGCACAGCAAAAAAGATAAATGAACTAAAAATCACCGCTAAAATAATTGTCCTTCTCAAGGATCAGACCTCCATATTTTTGCCTCTTGTTATGATGTTTGACACTGCCGCCCTTTTTAATATCATTATATATATACAGACCGAAGGGCAGGACGTTTTGTGGCAAGTATTATATGAAAATTATTATATATTTCATACATATAAAAATGCGGGCAAACTGATTTTTACAGTTTTTTGCCCGCTTTAAGTATAAAAACAGTAAAAATGGCTATGATTCTTGTTTTACAGAGCTGAAATATTTTGAAAAAAGTTCATCAGGATTTTCACTGCATTTTATATGGATCTCACCGCAGACCACGGCCCCCTTTTCTATGGAGATGCTGTCAGACGATACATTGCCCAGTATAAAAGAATTTTTTTTGCAGACAACATCAGCTGTTGATATTACATTCCCTTTGATCTTTCCGTCAATAGAGGTATCTCCCGATTCGATGTCACCGATCACCTCAGAGCCCGAATCGATCATCAGCGATGCTTCCGCGCGGAGGTTTCCCAATACTGAACATTCACTGAGTTCCACCTTGTTTGCAGAGATGTTTCCGCGAACTTTTCCCTTTATTCGCACATCTCCCTTTGCTATGATATCGCCCTCGACATCGCCGCCTATCAGCAGGTTGCCGTTGGACATTATCTTCCCGATGATCCTGGTGTCTGCAGAAATGACAGAATCCCTTGCTGTGCTGCAGGCCGAAGTTTTGTCATTATGCCGATAGCCGGGACTGCTGATAAAATGCTGTGAACGCGGAGTTTCATCGATAACCGGTCCTTCTTCAATATTCTCCGTTTCTTCAACCGCGACTGTAGCATCATCGCGTATTTCTTCGTCTTCAAGGTCTGTGGGCGAAAGCCGGAAGACCTCATTCAATGAAGTTTTGAAATTATCCATGTATCCCACTATTAAACCCCTCCCTTTTCTAGGTAATTGTAATAAAAAGTTACAGGTTCAACTTCGTTTGTGAGTCTGTCAAATGCAAATCCCTTGTTTTTAAGATAAATGATAGTCTTTTCAAGCGCTTTAAGGGTCTTTTCAGAGGTATCATGCATCAGTACTATATTTCTTCTGTTCTCATGGACGCCATAAATTATGCTTTTCATTACAGAATCTGCAGTTGCGCTTTTAGTCGCATCAGCAGCTGAGACATCCCAATCATAAAAAGTATAGCCACGACGAAGCATTTCAGCTGATAATTCCCTGAAGATCCTCCTGTTATATACATTAACGGTCCCTCCGGGGAACCTGAGGATATTTGGTCTCACTCCGGTTGTTTCATAGATCAGATCGTTTATTTTTTTAAAGTCATCAAGGAATGAATCCACAGAGGTATATATTTTATTGTAAGCATGTGTGTAAGAATGAGGTGCAAGAGTATGACCTTCTTCTACTATTCGCCTCATAAATTTTTTGCTTTTTGGATCATTTTTTCCAACGGCAAAAAAGGTAGCTTTAATATTATATTTTCCGAGGATCCTTAAAATTTTATCTGTGTGTCTTGATGGACCGTCGTCAAACGTCAGATAGACGGTTTTTTCCTTTTTTACAAAAGGAGTTCGGGGGGTGCAGTAAAGGTCGGGATATTTTTTCTGATACTCCGGGCTCGAAACGATATTGCTGTTTTCAGAAGCAGGGGTCTTGTCGGGTGAAACGCCTTTATCAAATGATCTTGATCTCAGGGAGGTTATTTCAGATCGAAGGAGTTTATTCTGATAAAAAAGTACCATCATGGATAAATAGGGTGTGATAACGATCAGAAAAAAACACAGGTAAATAACATGTCTGAAGAACCGGACACTTCCAAAATAAGCATCGTTTTTAATTCCGGTTTTCTCCTTCATTGGCTCACCCTAGTACGGATCTGAATTTTTAGAAACAGGTCGATCAAATCAATAAGGCAGATCACACAAAAACCGAAGGAGTGTATTTATTTAAAATCCATACAGTAAAATATAATTTAAATAATTGATTTAACGAGGCAAATGTTCGGTTGAACTCAACATAAAATAAAGTATATCATGAAATTGCTTTACAGTAAAAAAGAATTAAATAAGAGGAAGAGCGTGTTAAATGCCCCTCCTCTTATTCATCAGGATGCAACTTTTTATTTGGGGATCGTTCCCTCTACGCCCTCGACGAACCAGCTCATGCTGAGCATTTCTCCGTCGTTGAGGTTCTTGCCCTGCTGGACAACGACTTTACCGTCCTGTCCCTTGATGGGTCCGTAAAAGACGTCCCATTTTCCATCGAGAATCTTTTTCTTTTCCGCAGCTACAAGTTTCTTTGTATCTTCAGAAACGGCCTTTCCGTAAGCAGAGAGATCAACCATTCCATCCTTCATGCTCCACCAGATCTGCTCGGACTTCCAGGTGCCCTTCTCGATGTTCTTTACTGCGTAGTCATAGTACTTGCCCCAGTTCCATATAGGAGTTACGAGGTGGCGTGTAGGAGCATACTTGTCCATCGGGTTGTTGTATCCGATGACCCACATGCCGAGCTCTTCTGCGGCTTGGGGAGCCCCGCCTGTATCAGCGTGCATCGCTATTGTATCGCATTTCGCATCGTAAAGAGCTTTTGTCGCCTCTTTTTCCTTTGCCGGGTCATGCCATGAGAACAACCAGACGACCTTTACCTTTGCTTTTGGATTGGCCTTGCGGACTCCGAGGGTGAAAGCGTTGATCCCGCGGATGACTTCGGGGATCGGATAGGCTGCTACATAACCGATAAGGTTGGATTTCGTTGCTTTGCCCGCGACCAGTCCTGAGAGGTAACGGGGCTGGTACATGCGGCCGAAGTAGGTGCTTACGTTCGGGGCAACTTTGTAGCCTGAACAGTGCATGAAATATACGTCGGGATATTTCTTGGCTACGTTGATGACGTGATCCATGTAACCGAATGAGTTTGCGAAAATGACCTTAGATCCGTTGCGTACAGCCGTCTCCATGACTCTTTCTGCATCGGGGCCTTCAGGGACAGATTCAACTATCGAGCCCTTTATGCCCGGGTTGAGCTTCTCCATCATTTTGCGGCCCTGGTCGTGCATGAAGTTGTAGCCGCCGTCACCTACCGGACCGACATATACGAATGTCGGTTTCTGGTCGCTCATTTTGATCGGGCCCAAAGCTGCGAACGCTGCTGCAGCGAAGCAAAGAACAAGTAAAAATGCAATAATTCCGCGTTTTTTCATTTTAAAAGATCCTCCCCTTGATTTGATCTCCGACTGCGGAGACCTGATTGATGATCGCTTGTTTGCTGACCTCTTAACTGCAGTGTAAGAATATCATAACAATAAATTTTTTGCCATGTAATTCCTTTACATAAATCATCTATTTTACAGATATGTTTGAATTGATATATTTCACAAATAGGGCGGAGATTTTTGTCGGATGTAAGTGATATTTTGTTTTTGCAGTCGTATGGAATATAATTTTATCGGACCGTCAATAAAAATTGTTTCAGGGAAGATTTATGGGAAGTACAAAAATTAATATAGCAATAACATTTGTCTGCTGAGAGGAAAGTGATATCCAAATGATTTCTGGAAAAATGCTTGAACTGGGAAAAAAACGATCGGAGATCCGCGAAATATTCGAATATGGCAAAAAAAGGGGAAGCGAGATAGGCGCTGATAAAGTTTTCGACTTCAGCATCGGGAACCCGAATGTCCCTGCCCCTGAATTCATAAGGGATAACATTATCGACCTTCTCATGAATGAAGACCCTACTAAGATCCATGGCTACACGTCGGCACAGGGTGATATTAGTGTCAGGAAAGCGCTGGCCGATCACATAAACAGCAAATACGGTACCGACATCACGGCAGATAATTTTTATCTTACCGCCGGAGCGGCAGCTTCCCTTTCTATGTGCTGCAGGGCATTGGCTCTTCCCGGAGATGAATTTCTGGCTTTCGCGCCATATTTCCCCGAGTACAAAGTCTATGTCGAGTCGGCAGGGGCTGTATTGTCAGTCATACCGGCCAATACAGATAATTTTCAGGCGGATCTTGAAAAATTCGAAAAAGCTGTAAACAAAAATACCAAAGCTGTAATAATTAATTCGCCCAACAACCCGTCAGGCGTCGTTTATTCGCTTGAGACTATCAAAGAGATATGTTCGGTAATGGAGAGAAAATCAAAGGAATTCGGTCATGTGATCTACCTTATTTCAGATGAACCATACCGGGAACTGGTCTACGGAGATGTCGAGGTCTCCTTCCTCCTCAACCATTACGACAACACCTTCGTCTGCTATTCCTACAGCAAATCACTCTCACTCCCTGGAGAGAGAATCGGCTACGTTTTGGTTTCAAATAAGATGAAGGACGGAGAGGATGTTTATGCAGCGGTCTGCGGGGCGGGCAGAGCTCTTGGTTATGTCTGTGCCCCGAGCCTTTTCCAGCATCTGATAGCAAGATGTCTTGGCCGGACAGCAGATATATCGATATATAAAAGAAACAGGGACATCCTTTACAGCGGTCTCGCAAGTATGGGTTATGAATGTGCCAAGCCTGACGGAGCCTTCTATCTCTTTGTCAAGGCGCTCGAACCGGATGCCGTGGCATTCTGCGAGAAGGCAAAGAAATATGAGCTTCTGCTCGTCCCCGGCGATGGTTTTGGATGTCCTGGATATGCTCGCATCTCATATTGTGTGAGGACCGACCAGATAGAAGACTCTCTGCCGGCATTCGAAAAGCTTGCGGCTGAGTACAAAAAGTAGCAAAGCCTTGCAATAAAAGAAAAAGAGGGGGTCCCGGCCAAGGCCGGGACCCCCTCTGGTCATTTTTTAGCTAGACTGAGGCTGTTTCCTTAGCAGTCGAAGCGGTTTTTTCCTCATCGGACCTTCTGTCGGTAATACTTTTTGTTGGGCACTTTGTTGCGCAGATGCCGCAGTTGATGCATTTTGCAGGATCGATCACAGCGAGGGCGCCCTTCATCTCTATTGCCTGTACCGGGCAGCTTTTCACACAAAGGGTGCATCCAATGCATCCGACTGAGCAGACCCTTTTAACATCAGGCCCTTTAAGGGGCGAGTTGCAGGATACATTGACCTTTGATTTCCTTGGCACCAGCACCAATACGTCTCTCGGACAGTTTTCGACACAGGCTCCGCATCCAACGCATTTTTCAGCATCCACCACAGCAAGGCCGTTCTTAATGGTCATGGCGTGGAAGGCGCAGACACTTACACATGTACCGAGGCCCATGCATCCGTATGCGCATGAAGTGGGGCCCTTTCCAGGGACCACAGCCGCGGCTCTGCAGTCATATTCGCCGAAGTAAACGCAGTTCTTCACCGTTTTGTCGTTTGATCCCTTGCATTTGAGAAAGGCTATCTTCGGCTCATCTTTTTCGGCCTGGACTCCAAGTATTGCAGCAATACTATCTGCCAGGGCGGACCCTCCCGCAGCGCAGCCGGTGATCTTTCCTGTACCGTTTGCAAGAGCTTCAGCAAAACCATCGCACCCGGGATAGCCGCAGCCTCCGCAGTTTGCTCCCGGAAGGATAGCGCGGATATTTGCCTGCCGGGGGTCCGTTTCAACATGGAATTTTTTTGAGGCAAACGCCAGAAGGGCGCCGAAAATCAGCCCCAGGCCTCCCATAATTATTGCAGGATACATCATTCCAGTCATATCATTTTCCCCCTATTTGATAAGCCCGCTGAAGCCCATGAAAGCGATGGACATGAGTCCCGCGGTAACAAGCGCAATAGGCAGCCCTCTTAGACACTTCGGCATATTCTGGCTTATCTCAATTCTTTCCCTTATGCCCGCCATGAGTAATATCGCCAGAAGGAATCCGACAGATGCTCCTGCGGCGTGAACGATCGATTCTATGAAGCTATATTTCTCGTTCATATTAATGACCGCTACACCGAGAACGGCGCAGTTGGTTGTGATCAGCGGGAGAAATATGCCAAGCGATTTGTAGAGCCCCGGCTGGACTTTTTTGAGCACTATCTCAACAAACTGTACAAGGGCAGCTATTATTAGGATGAACGATAGAGTGTAAAGGTATTCTAGGCCCAATGGTACAAGGATAAAAGTGTATGCCGACCAGGTCATAGTCGATGCGAGCACAATAACGAATATTACGGCAAGGCCCATTCCCCTTGCTGTTTCCAATTTGTTTGATACACCTAAAAATGGGCAACAGCCGAGGAAGCGTGCCAGAAGAATGTTGTTTACAAAAATGGCTCCGAAGAAGAGCGCAAGCAGAGACATTATGCGTCACCCTCCTTTTCTTCTTTCGTACAGGGCAGGCTTAATCCGCCGCCCCCGCAGTATTTCTTTAGTCCGCAGCCCTCACAGGAATCAAGTTTTTTCCAGCCGTCAAAGTCAGGTTTGAAGCCTGTGGACTCTTCCTCTTTCCTGAGCTGGATCTTCCTGAAAAGGGCTATAAGAATTCCCAGTGTGATGAATCCGCCGGGAGCCAGTATGACAAGTAGGGCAGGTTGGTAAAATGAGGGTATCACCGAGAAATTGAAAATAGAGCCGTTTCCCAGAAGTTCCCTTATCCCTCCGATGAATGTGAGGGCGAATGTAAATCCAAGCCCCATGCCGATCCCGTCGAAAAGAGAGTCGATCACCCCGTTTTTGAAAGCAAATGCCTCAGCCCTGGCAAGTATTATGCAGTTTACGACGATCAGAGGGATAAATATGCCCAGTGATTTATCGAGAGCAGGAGCGTATGCTGATATCAGGAGCTGGATTATGGTCACGAATCCCGCAATGACTACGATGAAAGCCGGGATGCGAATTTCGTCGGGTATGAATTTCCTTATCATGGATATCATGACATTGGAGCCCATAAGCACTGCCATAGCAGCAAGCCCCATCCCGAAACCGTTTGAAGCGCTCGTGGTGACCGCCAGGGTCGGGCATAGACCGAGCACAAGTACAAAGGTCGGGTTCTCTGTAAGTATTCCGTTTTTAAGCAGTCTGAGAGGACTCATCATCACTTATTCCCCTCCCCTTTCAGGTTTTTTGCCCAGTATTCAAGCGCTGTATTGACACCATTAGCCACTGCGCTTGAAGTTATGGTGGCTCCTGATATGGCCTGGATCTCGTTTTCCTCAGCCGGTGTTGTCTTTGTTATTACTACCCTGTCTACGTTCTTTTGTTCGAACTGATCAGAGAAAGCAGGATCGGCAGCCTTTGCGCCAAGTCCCGGGGTCTCTGTATGGCTTAGTATCTTGATGTCGATCAGTTTGCCCTCGTCGTCGATCCCGACCACCATCTCTATGAGGCCGCCGTATCCTTTCGGAGTCACCGTTATGTTGTATCCCACAGTCTCTCCGTTCGCTGATCCTTTGTTTACTTCCTTAATGATACTGTGATCCAGCGGGCTGTCCATTCCCTCAAAATCAGAGGCTTCCGGAAGAGTTTCTGCCAATGCCGCCATTTTTTCTTTTTCTTTTGCTGAGCGGATCGGTTCGAGTGTCATAGTATAGACTCCGCCAAGTATAAGTCCTGTCACAGCTGTGATGATAAAGAGCACAGCGCCGAGTCTCAATATCTTAGCCATGCTTCTTCACCTCCCCAAATATACGGGGTCGTGCAAATTTGTCTATCAGCGGAACAGTCAGGTTCATTATCAGTATTGAGTAAGAAACACCCTCAGGGTATCCTCCGAAGACCCTGATGAGTGAGGTAAGAAGTCCGCACCCCAGAGCGAAAATCACCTGTCCTTTTTTCGTCATAGGGGAAGTTGTGTAGTCCGTAGCCATGAAGATGGCTCCCAGGAAAAGACCCCCTGCTATTACTTCATACATCGGTCCTGCCGGTCTTCCGAGCACCGCAGTCAAAGCAGCTACCGTCCCGATATAGACCACCGGTATGTGCCAGCTGATGATGCCTTTATAAAGCAGTATGGCGAAACCTATCAGAAGGGCTGCGGCAGAAGTTTCTCCGATGCAGCCTCCTATGTTGCCGATAAATACATCGTATATCCCCGGCAGGTTCTCTATCGAGCCCTCTTTTATCATGGCAAGAGGTGTTGCGCCGGAAACACCATCAAGGGTCCACGATGTCATTGAAACGGGCCAGCTTGATACCATGAAGGCCCTTCCCGCGAGGGCAGGGTTGACGATATTGCAGCCGATGCCTCCGAAGAATTGTTTTACGATGATTATTGCGAAGACGCTTCCCACTGCCGCCATCCAGAAAGGGATAGAGGGCGGGAGGTTATAGGCCAGGAGAAGGCCTGTGACAGCGGCAGAAAGATCTCCTACCGTGACGTTCTGTTTTGCCAGCTTCTGCCAGACATACTCGGATATTTTGCAGCTTGCTACACAGACGGCCATTACTGCGGCGGCCCTGAGCCCAAAGAAATATATGCCTGCCAGACCCGCAGGAGCGAGGGCGGCAAGGACCCACGCCATTATCACCCTGGTGTCTTGGGGCGCATGAATATGAGGTGAACTTGATACTGCAAGCAGTCTTTCCATTACTTGACCGCCGCCTTTCTGCGCATTGCCATGATAGTTGATTTGCCGTCCCTGAACGACTGGGTGAGATGTCTGTTTGCCGGGCAGCTATAGGAACATGCCCCGCATTCGATGCAGTTCATCCCGCCGGTCTCCTCGAAAGCCTTATAGTCTCTCATCAGGACAAGCGGGTTCAGGACGCTGGGCATAAGGCCCATGGGGCATCCCTCAAAGCAGCGTCCGCATCTTATGCAGGCTGATTCAGGGGCAAGATGAGAGTTTGAAGCTGTCAGGGCAAGGATCCCCGAAGTGCTTTTAACTACCGGGATATCTATTGAACGGAGGGAGACTCCCATCATGGGACCGCCTGAGATAACCTTGACCGGCTGTTCCCTGAAACCTCCACAGAAGTCGATCAATTCCCGCATCGAAGTCCCGAGCGGCACATGGATGTTTTTAGGTTCTGCCACAGCTTCGCCTGTCACTGTGATTATTCTTGTCAACGCAGGATCTCCGGCAACAATTGCCTCCCTTATCTGATGCACTGTGCGTACGTTAAGGATTATGCATCCTACGTCGGCAGGAAGAGCGGTCATGATGTACTCCTGTTTTGTCACGGCTTCGATGAGCATTTTTTCTGCTCCCTGGGGATACTTTACTGCCAAAGCTGCAACGGAGATATTTCCTGGTCCCTGTTTAGCGATTTCGGACTCCATTGTCTTTATCGCCTCAGGCTTGTTGTTCTCTATGCCTATGATTCCCTCTGCCTCGGGGAAGAGCCTCAATAGAAGCTTAAGGCCTTCAACGATCTTTTCCGGTTCTTCCAGCATGAGTCGGTTATCACAGTTTATGTATGGTTCACATTCGACGCCGTTTATTATCAGCCATTTGATCTTCTTGTCCGGCGGCGGGGAAAGTTTTACCGCTGTAGGGAAGGTCGCGCCCCCAAAACCGACTATGCCTGCTTCTCTTATCCTTTTAAGATACTCCCTGGGGTCTGCGGTGGCGTAATTTTCGAGAGGCGCCCAGAATGGGTCTTTTTCATAGCAGTTGTCGTTTTCGATTATGACACAGTTTTCATAGATCCCTGCTGATGTAAGTCTCAGCGCGATATCCTTCACCGTTCCCGAAACGCTTGAGAGGACGGGTGCTGAAACGAACGCTTCGCTGTCACCCAGTTTCTGTCCCACAAGTACCCTGTCTCCCTTTTTCACCACTGGCTGACATGGTGCTCCGAGGCTCTGTGCCATTGGAAAGACAAGATCTCCTTTGGGCAGGTACTTCTCAATTTTTTTGTTGACAGTCTGATCTTTCTTCTGGGGCGGGTGTATTCCTCCCCAGAATGACGGAAGTTTCATATAGATTTCCTCCTCTTGTCCTATAAAGCGAAAACTTCTATATCAAAGCATAAAAAGCACCGATAAGTGGCGCAGGTTAGATTCTATCATTTAAATGAAAAAATAAAAGGTGCAGCTGTAAAAATGTCCGGTTCATAAAAATACCGGTATCACAGCTGAATATTCTGTTTATTGCAGCACACCAGAGAAAAGATTTTTCGGAGTATCTTTCATTGAAAAGCCGGCACTTGTCATTTTTTAGGTCTGCGGCCTTACTCCTGCCATCATAAGCCCGAGAGTCTCTGCATCGGTGCTTCGCGGATCCTCTATCACGCCTACTATTGAACCGCTGTAGATAACAGCCAGCCTGTCTGAGATAGACATCAGTTCCTGCAGATCTTTGGATATAAGCAGTATGGCCACTCCGTTGTCCCTTGCCTCCATGAGGCGCTGATGCACAAATTCAGCTGCTCCGACGTCAAGCCCCCATGTTGGCTGCATGGCTATGATGACCTTTGTTCCATCGGAAATTTCTCTGGACAGCATCAGTTTCTGCAGATTGCCTCCTGACAGGATCCTTACAGGCGCACGCATTGAAGGGGCAAGTACATCATACTTTTTTACTCTCTCTACAGCAAATTTTGCAATGTATTCCCAGTCCATAAAGTATTTCTTTGTCTCTACCGGAGGCTCCCAGTAATTTTTAAGGGGCATGTTCTCCTCAACGTTCATGTTGGGAATAAGGCCTACGCCCTTCCTGTCTGCGGGGATGTAGCTCACGCCCGAATTGATAAAGTCTCTTGTGCAGGATCCTGTAATGTCTTTTCCTCCTATCACGATCACTCCGTTCTCAGGGGCACGGAGTCCGGCAAGCACCTCGCAGAGTTCTTCCTGACCGTTGCCGTCAACGCCGGCTATCCCCAGTATTTCTCCGGACCGCAGTGAAAGCGTGAGATCTGTCAGGGCCTGGATATTGCGGTCATTTTTAACGCAGACGCCCCTGCATTCAAGAAAGGTCTCTCCCGGTTTGGGCCTGTCCTCCGAAATGACTATTCCTTCAAGCTGATGCCCGACCATCATTTCAGCGATCTCCTCCTTGGAGATCCCTTTTGCAGGCACGGTTCCGACCTTTACCCCCTTCCTGAGGATCGTGAGCCTGTCGGATATTTCCATGATCTCTTCTATCTTATGTGAGATAAGGACTATGCCATGTCCGTTGCTGATCATGTTTTTAACTGTTCGGAAAAGCTCCCTCGTCTCCTGAGGGGTGAGGACGGAGGTAGGTTCGTCAAGAATAAGAACTTTTGTCCCCCTGTAGAGCATTTTTAGTATTTCCACTCTTTGCTGCTCTCCTATAGAAAGCTGCCATATCTTTGCTTCCGGGTCGACCTTGAGGCCGTATTTTTCTGAGAGGCCGCGGATTTTTTCGATTATCTTGTTTTTATTCAGGTTGAGAGGCTCATCTTTGAGACCAAGAACCATGTTTTCCCAGACAGTAAATACGGGAACGAGCATAAAGTGCTGGTGGACCATGCCTATTCCATTCTCTATCGCCAGGCGCGGGTTGGAAAGTATTACCGATTTTCCTTCAATTTCTATAGTTCCTGCATCAGGCAGATATATTCCTGCGAGGCAGTTCATGAGAGTAGTTTTGCCTGCTCCGTTTTCGCCCAGAATACTGTGGACCTCACCCCTGAAAAGCTCAAAATCAACATTTCTGTTTGCGTATGAGCCATAGAAGATTTTATCGATGTTCTTCATTCTTACCAGTGGGTAATTTTTATCGTCCATCTCTTTGCCCCCGATTTATATGTATCACATGCCCTGTTGATTCTAACAATTTGACCCCAAAAATGCAAAATATCAAGACACCGGATAAAAAACAGTATACAATATCACCTGTCAGTCTGGCCGCCTTGAAAAACAGCGCGGGACAGGAATATTAAGGGAAAAGAGACTACCTGCCAATGCGCAAAAACATAATACTCAGTTATTCTCTGGCATTGCTTGCTATCTTTATATGGAGCGTAACCTTTGTCTCAACAAAAATTCTTCTTGATCATCTGTCACCTACGGAGATCCTTTTTTACCGATATGTGATAGCCTATCTTCTTTTCTTTGCTGCAAGCCCTAAGATCATTTGGCCGCTTAACTCACGTGACGAGGCAAAATTTGCCCTCGCAGGTTTTCTGGGCGTTACCCTCTATTTTCTCTGTGAAAATTTTGCCCTCTCGTTCAGCACAGCATCAAATGTCTCTCTGCTTGTCGCGACTGCTCCGATGCTGACCGGCCTGGTCTCACATTTTATGACTAAAAATGAAAGAATTTCGGTCAACTTTATATACGGGTGTGTCTTCGGACTGGCAGGAGTCTTCCTTATAGTATTCAACGGTCATTTTGTCCTTAAACTTAACCCTGTAGGTGACATACTGGCGATAATTGCTGCGCTCTCTTTTGCCTTCTACTCGATAATTATCAGGGACCTGAACAGGGCTGTCTATTCAGCAGTCGTGATAACAAGGAAAACCTTTTTTTATTCGCTTTTGTCTCTTATCCCGCTTCTTTTTACCCCGCTCTTTGAATGGGATCCAGGAGTACTTATGGAGAAGGAAGTTTTTGGGAACCTTATCTTTCTCGGGGTATTTGCTTCTGCACTATGCTTTCTTCTCTGGAACAAAGTCATATGGGAACTTGGTGCAGTAAGGGCAAACAACCTGATATACCTTACTCCTCCGATAGCTATGCTCTCCGCTGCTGTTGTCCTTCACGAGAGGATCACCATCTTTGCCGCAGCTGGCGGACTGCTCATACTGCTTGGGGTCTATCTTTCCCAAAGAAGAGTCCCGGGACCTGAGAAAGGATCCGGGACTGCGGAAGAAACTGAATAACAGACCAGTTTAAGTTGGCTCGAGAAATCATTCTTTTCTTTTATGAAGAACCTCGACCTCTACATGAGAAGGGATCACAGGCTCATCTTTTTCTCCCTTAAGGTGCTTTATCTCTTTTTTAAGCATGGCCATCTCTTCCTCCATCCTTAAGAGCTTTGCCCAGAGTTCTTCCGGGTTCATGCATGCCGCGCACTCGCTTACTCTTTTGCCGTCGATCTTTATTATTCTTGCCCTCATTCCGGTAACTGTGGCGTTTTTAGGGACATCTTTAAGCACGGCGCTGTTGGCTCCTATCCTGGAATTTGCCCCGACCGTTATCGGTCCCAGTATTTTTGCTCCGCTGCCGACGAAAACGTTTGATTCGATGGTCGGATGCCTCTTCGCACCTTTCTCGTTGCCTGTCCCGCCCAGTGTAACTCCCTGATAGAGGGTAACGTTGTTGCCGACCTCTGCTGTCTCTCCGATAACCACTCCTGCTCCATGGTCAATAAAGAAACCCTTGCCGATCTTTGCTCCCGGGTGGATCTCGATCCCTGTCCACCATCTTACTATCAGCGAGAGGAAACGGGGCAGTACCGGGATGTGCATAGTTGAATGCATGAAGTGGAAGGCACGGTGGAATGTGATCGCAAGGAACCCAGGGGTACAGAGGACGACCTCAAGTACTCCCCTTATACCTTTGGGTATCGCAGGATCGTTACGCATCGCAGCCTCAAAATCACTTTTGATATATTCCCAAGCTGACATTCATATCACCCTTTTCAAATCGATTTGTCCTATGTTTTTTCTAATAAAAAAGACCTGCCGGAGCAGGTCTTATGTTTCCTAATCAAATTTTTAAATACCTGCTGTTAAGTCTATGACCGCAACAGCCAACCGGGCAGCGCGGATCAACCTCCGAAGCCCTCCATACAACAGCAGTATACAGAAACAAAGTGAGAAGCCGCAATTTTTATCATGTGAGATATTTTAACAGGCATACCCAATTAATGCAATATTTCTGATATATTTTGTGATATATTTTTGATATATTTCGATCTTTCTCTATTATTAGTTGAGTGTATACTTAATACATTATTATGTAATAAACATTTACAGGGAGGGAATAGAATGTCTCTGATCAATATTGGCACTTTCAACGTAAATTCTGTCAAAAGCAGGATCTCGGTACTTGAACACTTTCTCACTTCAGGAGGAGCCCCTGATATCTTATGCCTTCAGGAGACCAAATGCCGCGATGAGGAATTCCCCCGGGATTTTTTTAAGGGACTGGGCTACCATTGCCTCTATAAAGGAATGAAATCTTATAACGGTGTCGCTGTCATCTCGAAGATCGAACCTGACGAGGCTTCATTCGGACTTAACGACGGGGCTGTTGACCCGGAGAGGGAGGAATCGGAGAATGCCCGCGTGATACTGGCAAGATTCGGGAACCTGAACATCCTGAACACCTACATTCCTCAGGGCAAAGAGATAGACAATCCCGATTACCTGTATAAACTGAAGTTCTTTCATAGGGTGCGGGATCTGTTCGAAAGAAACTTCACTCCCAAAGATAAACTTTTATGGCTTGGCGACCTTAACGTTGCACCTACAGAACTCGATGTCGCCAATCCGAAAAATAAGACGAACCATGTATGCTTCCACAGTGATGTAAAAGATGCATTTGCCGGGGTCATGTCCTGGGGGTTAGTTGATATTTTTAGAAAACACCTGCCGGGAGATGGAGAGTATTCCTTCTGGGATTACAGGATAAAGGATGCGCTTTCAAGAAATATCGGCTGGAGGATAGACCATATAGTCGGTACTGAAGTTATGGCAGAAGCAAGCAGGAAGGTATGGGTCGAAAGATCTCTCAGGGCAATGGAACGCCCGTCAGACCACACTGCGGTCGTCGGTTCTTTTGAAGTTTAGGCAGAGAAAAGCCCGTATCCATTTGGATAGGGCTTTTCTCTGCGCTTAAAGTAGTTATTGTTATAGATCAGAACCCCGTTTTCTCCGAATGGCGTTTCAGCTGAGCCATGTTGTTGTTGACCTTTTTGAGGTACGAAACGGAAATACCCCCGTAATATCTGTTGAGAGCTTTCTGGACTGTCCCGTATGCGCTTATGTAGCGGGAAAGCAAAAGTACTCCTGCCTCTACACCGCGCTCAGGATCAAACATATGATCTTTTGTCGTAGCTACGCCTCTTGCACTAAGCATTCCGTGGTGGACCTTCCACATTACCTGCATTACCCCCAGAGCACCCTTGTTGCTCATCGCGCTAGGGTTGAAGAGGCTCTCTGTCTTTGCTATGCTTACAGACAGGTCTGTCGGAACGTTGTATTTAGCGCTGTAGAAAACAAGAGCAGAAGCCTCTCTCCATGCTATCTGAGGAGATATTTTTGTGTTGATGGATCTGATGAAGGTCGCAATATTTGCTACCTTACGTTGTTTGTTGGCAGGCATTTTGTTTAGCTCTTTCAAGGTTGAATCTGGATGGTTGCCTATCCATTTGTCAATATGCTCGGGAGCAAGACCCATCTTACCCAACGCGTTCACAACTGAAACGTCAAGTCCTTTAAGAAATCTGCTGGTATTGGTATCTTCGCCTGAGGCGGCGCGTGGAAGTGCGATCTCTCTCTTTTTTACTGAAGATGTAGTTTTTACTACAAGCTTGCCCTCATCGTTTTTTGTTTCATATGTGGTCGTGATGATGGCTCCTTCAGCAGAGGTGTTGCTTAATGTTTTATTGGCTGGCACGCTGCATAGTCCCGTATTGGGAGAAAGGACCACTGTTGTTAATACAAACAGCAACGCGACTGCCTGCGGAATAAAGATCTTCCGCATTTTCCATATCTTTCGCATGATTACCTCCTTGCGTGTCGGGGACTGTAAGAGTGAAAAGGTTCTGAATATTCACCCAAACAGGTACTCTTTGCGCACGGATTATAATAACCGAGAGGCAATATAAGTCAAGCGATTTTCATACATATCAGAAATATTTAAACTAAAAGAAGATAATGCTTACAATATATATTATAATAAAATATAATTTGGGTAAAAAACATTAAAAAAGAAGATTAATTTATTTACTATTATCGCATGCGAGAGTAATTATTCCGCTGAAAAGGATCAATACCCCCAGCGATCCAATCAGAGAGAGTCGTTCACCAAGCAGCAAGGCAGAGAGCAGCCAGGCGGTCATAGGTTCCGAGAGGGAGAGGGTGTATGCCTTCCCGAGGGTTATCTTCTCTATACCCTTTGTAAAAAGAGAAAATGGAAGTATCGTTGTAAAGACCGAGAGGATGATAACGCAGATCATGCCTCTGAGTTCAAAGATCCATGAAATATCGCCGGTTATCAGCCAAGGCAGCGCCATGACAGCGCTTAGCATGGAGATCAGGGAGACCGTTTCAACAGGATCCCTCTTTCCAATTATCCTCAGTCCTGCTCCTTCCATCGCATAAGAGAGCGCGGCTCCGAAGGCAAGAATTGCCCCGGGGATGCTGACAGAGCTGAAATTGCTGTTGCCGGCTGCCACTAGCAGAAAACATCCTGTTATGGCAAGCAGGGTCGAGATGAACCATCTGGGTGAAAGGCATTCTTTGAAAAAAAACCTGCCCAGTATCCCGGCGAGGACAGGAGCTGATCCTATCGCCACCATGGTGCCGATCG
Organism: Synergistetes bacterium HGW-Synergistetes-1; assembly: GCA_002839185.1. NCBI lineage: Bacteria > Thermotogati > Synergistota > Synergistetes bacterium HGW-Synergistetes-1. The sequence goes on from PGXO01000002.1 coordinate 63,423, forward strand.
CGACTCCGGTGAGCCTCACTGCAGAGAAGAAGGCAAACTGGTATGCAGTCAGACCTAAAGCGGCAATAAGAATGCCTGTCCAGTTCCATTTTTCCCCGCTAATGATCTTTTTGCGACAAAAAAAAGTCCATATCAATAAGAGAAGCCCCGCCCCGAAGACCCTAGCTGAACCTATCGTCAGGGGTGTGGCATTTTCAGGCGCAAGTGCCTGTACAGTTCCTGTCATGCCCCAGCACATTCCTGCCGCTACGACATAAAGCCCGCCCTTAAATTCTTCACTTTTGGATTTCATTTTCCTGATGTCTCCCCTGCTTTTCTCACAGCAGAAGTATTCTAGCAGAAAGAAAAGAGTGTGTATCTTTTTTATCTGCGGAGCGGTATTTGAAGGCAGAAAATAGATCCATATCATATAATATGTTTGATATTTAATGAGTTTCAAAGAAAGCTGAAATATGACTGGAGGTCAAATGATGATTCCCACAAAAAAACTTGTTATGATACCGGGCCCCGTACCTGTCTCGCCAAGCGTGCTCCAGAAACTTGGAAGCGAAGTCAAGGCACACACAGATCCGGATTTCATCGCCGAATTCCAGTGCCTTCTTGCTGAACTGAGATCGATCATGAACTGCGACGGGATAGCCTTCCTTGTGGCAGGTTCAGGGACCATGGGAATGGAAATGGCGATAGCAAATATTGCTGGTGAGAAGGACAAGGTGCTGGTCTGTTCAAACGGACATTTCGGAGACCGTTACATCTCAATCTGTAAAAACAGGGGCCTGGACATTACGCCCATGGAGGCGAAGTGGGGAAAATCGGTAACAACGGAGGAAGTTGACAGCGAACTCTCAAAAGGAGGCTATACTGTCGCAGTTGTTACCCACGTTGAAACATCAACGGGCGTCGAGCTTCCTCTTGAGGAAATGGCGAAAATGATGAAAGAAAAACACCCCGAGGTCCTTTTTGTTGTTGACGGAGTGGCTGCCGGCGGCGGTGTTGAAGCTGACATGGCCTGGGGTATAGATGTTTATTTCACCTGCACTCAGAAGGCATTTTGCTCTGTCCCCGGAATGGCGATAGTCTGGGCCGGACAGAGGGCGCTGAAAAAACGCGAAGAGATGGGATCCATCAGGGAATCATACATAGATTACGCACGCTGGATACCTGTTATGACAGATACCAAGAAATATTGGGGCACTCCTGCGGTCAACAACATCGCAGCTCTCAAAGAATCTGTAAGGATCATGCTGGAAGAGGGACTTGAGGAGAGATACCGTCGTCACAGGGATCATGCCGGCCTTGTAGTTGAAGCCATGGCCGCTATAGGATTCAGGCCTCTTGCCGAAAATGGATATCGCTCCCCGACCCTTTCTATCTTCCTCTATCCAGAAAAAATGCCGGTGGACGACGCCTCTTTCCGTGCCGCCTGTGCAGATGAGGGAGCGCTACTGGCAGGATGCCTCGGAGAATATGCAGGAAAAGGGTTTAGGATGGGACACATGGGAAATCTTGACAAGCACATGCTTGTATCGGGAATTGCCGCTATAGAACGAGCCGCAATTTCATGCGGCCTTGATGTTAAGCCGGGTGCTGCCCTTGCCGTCCTGCAGCTTGGACTGGCAGGGAAATAGCCAGGGCGATACTTACTGGTCAGTCTGCCTCCGAACTGAGGAAAAGTATTAACACCGATAACTTAAACAAGAAGAAAGGTAACGGGAACCGCAGCAGAGTTCCCATTACTTATTTACCAGGGAAGTTTAACAACGATCTTGCGTATCCGGGAGGGAGTTTTGCCTGAACTCACTCCGGGCTGGTGTCCGTCAAAGGGGGAGAGAAGCATCATCATGCCTTTTTCCAGCCTGAACATCTGGCCGCTGCCGGAGTAGAAGGTAATATCACTTACTGGGTCGTATTCGGCTGTCTCCCTGAGAGCTCCAAGCGGGGAATACCCCACCAGCTCTTCACCATCCATTACTATCTGCAGATCCCAGAATGTCCGGTGTGATTCAAAGGGAACTTCCTCTGCACCCCGGGTCTCATACTCACCGAACCGGAGGTCCAGAGCACCGGGCTCCATATTCTTTATCTCTTCAAACGACCTTGATCCGACAGCTTCAAGAAAGGGTATGAGGAAATTTGACTCCGGAATCATTTTCGGAGCGTACCTGATGAAGTTTTCTATGCTGTCATAAAGCATTAATTGCAGCCTCCCGTCTTTTGCCAGCTATTTTATCGATTCTATTTTTGCCGCAAGCTCCTCCCAGAGTGGGTAGTTCTCTTCAAGGCGCTTCTCAGTATCTTTCAGTTCTATCATAAGTAACTGCACTTTAGTCGAATCATCGAGGACCTCAGGTTCGCACAGAAGCCCGGATATCTCCTCTTTACGCTTTTCATCTTTTTCTATCATTTTCTCAATTGGTGATAGTCTGTCTTTAATGGCTTTTCTCTCGCGGTAGATCCTGTTGCGTTCTTCCGCTTCGATCCTTTTTTGTTCTTTTGATCTCTCTGCCTGAGACTGATCGGTTTTTTCGTTTTCGTCGTTTTCACTCTCAGCGGTTGTTTGCATCGTTCTTTTCTCTATGAACCAGGAATAGTTGCCCGGATAGTCGTACAGACGGCCGTCCCTGATCTCTATAACTCTTTCCACGAGGTCATCCAGGAACGCGCGGTCGTGGGAGACGATGATTATCGTACCGCCGTACTCAAGGAGCGCTTTCTGAAATAGTTCCTTTGTGGCATAGTCAAGGTGATTGGTAGGTTCGTCAAGGATCAGGAGGTTTGATTCTGAGAGGAGCATCTTCAGCAGGCCTACCCTCGATTTTTCTCCTCCCGACAGGACAGATATTGGCTTGTGTATATCGTCTCCGGAAAAAAGGAATGCTCCCAGAAGATTGCGCTTTGCCCCCTCCAGCATCTTTGAGCCTGTATTATTTATTTCCTGCCATATAGTATTGCTGTAATCAAGGTTCTGAGCGCTTTCCTGTGAAAAATATGCTTTTTTTACGTTCAGTCCGTATGTGACGGCCCCGCTTGTTGGCCCTTCCGACAGGTTCATCAGTCTGAGGAGGGTTGATTTCCCTGCTCCGTTTATGCCGACCAGAGCCAGCCTTTCTCCCCTTTGGACAGTTAGTTCAAGGTCCTCAAAAACAGTCTTCCTGCCGTATTTTTTTGTCAGGTTTTTGCAAGACAAGACCTCGTAACCGCTTCTTGGAGAATCAGGGAACTTAAAGTGAACGCTTTTTGAGGGTCCCTCGAGTTCTGTTATCTCCATCTTCTCGAGCTGCCTTATCCTGCTTTGCACCTGTGTGGCTTTGGTCGCTTTATACCTGAACCTCTCAACGAAGCGCTGGATATTTTCGATCTTTTCCTTCTGCTGTTCCCATTCTGCTTCAAGCCTCTCCCGACGTTCTTCACGTTCCTTAAGGAACTTTTCGTAGCCGCAGGAATAAAGGTTGATCCTGCCCCCCGTAAGCTCCGCGACGGATGTGACCATTTTATCGAGAAACCTCCGGTCGTGGGATACTGCAATGATAGTACCCCTGAAATCTTTCAGCCAGTTTTCCAGCCACTCCATGCTCTCTGTGTCAAGGTGGTTGGTGGGCTCGTCGAGCAGGAGAATATCAGGCCGGGAGAGAAGCAGAGCGGCAAGAGCCACGCGCATCTTCCAACCTCCGGAAAACTCTGAGGTCATGCGTACCGCATCCTCTTCGGGGCGGAATCCCAGTCCCTTCAGGACCTGTTTTGCCTCAACATCAAAGCCGAATCCTCCATTTGCCTCGAACTCTCTCTGCAGGCGTTCATGAACGGCAAGCATCGACCGCAGTTCCTGTGAGTTTTCATCAAGGGAGGCCATGATATGCTCTGTTTCAGAGAGCCTAGCGGCAAGATCCTCAAGTCCTGCGCGCCTTTTGAGGTAGTCAAGGAGCGGCATTTCGTCTATCTCCACCAGGTCCTGCGGAAGATAGCCGACCCTATGGTCCCTGGGTATGGTCAGGCTGCCCCCGTCATATTCCGTCTCACCGGCGATGACACGGAGCAGGGTAGTTTTTCCTGCTCCGTTGTCACCGACAAGCCCTATCCTGCTCTTGGGGGTTATAAACCAGCTTATCCTGTCAAGGACTATATTCTCTTTAAAATTTACCTGGAGATCTTTTATCTCGATCAGTTTATGTTACCTCCCGAATTATCAGCGAACACCGGATATTATATAGTAAATATTGGTTTAGGCAGAAATTATCAGGATAAATGTTTATCCAGGGCCTTCCTGTGGTGCTCCGCCGATCCGTCTGAAAAGCATACCAGCCTGACCTCTTCGATCGCATCATGCTCCCTGAGGAACGAAATGATGGTCATGACAGCAATATCGGCGGCAAGGTCCGGAGGAAAGCGGTAGACGCCGGTGGAGATCGCGGGGAATGCAACTGTTTTTGCCCCGACGCGGAGAGCCTCTTTAAGGCTGTTCCTGTAAGCATTTGCTAAAATTTTTTCTTCATTCGAGTTCCCGCCCCTCCAGACGGGTCCGACTGTGTGTATGACAAATTTTGCAGGAAGTCTGTATGCAGCAGTGGTCTTGGCCTCTCCCGGCGGGCAGCCCCCAAGTCCCGAGCATTCAGCGAGAAGTTCGGGACCGGCAGCCCTGTGGATCGCGCCGTCTACGCCCCCTCCTCCGAGGAGGGTGCTGTTTGCCGCGTTAACTAAGGCATCGGTCTCTTCCTTTGTTATGTCGCCCTTTATTACTGTGATCTTTGATCTTATTTCTTTCATTTTGTCCTCCTCTTTCTTTCTTTTATAATATCAGCTATTTCAGCTGTCTTGCAGGTGAAAATCGTTGTAATGAGATTGCAAAAAAAGGAAGGCCCTGTTTTGTAAAATTGTAACGGAGAGTTACAAAAACACAAAAGGGGGTCCTTCCGGCAGAGTCTGTTTTATCTCAGTTTTAGTTTTAGAGCTGGTCCTCCCCGAGGAATTCGAACGGCTTCGCCGGCTCGAAGTACGCTGACGCATCCCCGGCAAAAAAACGTCCATTTTGTGTAACAAGCACCTTGACCGGGGCTCCCTTCGAGAAGTTCACCTTCTTCATGTCCACCCAGAATAAGCTGGGCTCCAGGGCCGACTCGAAGTAGAATACACGGTTCTTCTGGTCAGAGACGGTGCGCCACAGGGTAGAAGAGATGTTTGGATGATCAGGTGTGGTGATGCCCAGGGGGACGGATGTATTCCTTATCACGCTGAAAGTGCCTGCCACGGCCATTTGTATGTTCGCCGTCTTAGGAATAGCGTCCAGATAGAAAGAGGCACGGACGAAACGGTCGGCTGAGCGATTGGTCCCCGGCAGCATAGACAGTCCGCCGATCTCTTTCCAGTAGGAGTTCAGCGCGAGCTGTTGATCATAGAGGGGAGAGTTCGTCATAACGACATATTCCCTGCCGTGATGTATAAGAAGTTTGCCCCCGACGTATTCTAAGATGGCGCTGTCGCCGGTTGGGTCTGAAAGTGCCAGATGACAGTCCGCCAGTCCGCCGCGTCCGGGCATTTCCCCGGTGATGACGGTGAATTCTTCCCTGGCCAGGATCTTGACCGCCTCTTCAACTGTAGCGAAGCTGTCAAGTACATACTGGGGCCATGCGGAAAGGCTCATAAGAGGTTTTCCGGATGACGGATCGGGATATTCGGATTCGGCCAACCAAAGTATATTGGCGACCAGTCCCTTCTCATTCATTCCCTCCGAAGTTGCGGCATCGTAGACAGAGACGATCACGCTGCCGTACTTGGATCTCCACTTGAAAGGCGCGTCGTTAAATCTTCCGTCCCGTTCTATACCCTTGGGGAAGATCCACAGTTTAGTCTTCATGTCCATGTCCTTCCAGTCCATGGTCCTTCCAGTAAGGATCGTATTCTCTGGGCCATGGTACACCACACGGGAACACGCTTCGGCTTTGGGAGCTATGACACATGAAAAGGTAAGAAGTCCGCATGCAAGAGCCGTTATCAATTTCATTCGCAAAACACCTCCGATGATTTTGGATTGTCCCGTCATAATGTTTTTTATAAAAATCTTCAAAGCAATATTAGCAAAAATAGAATGCGGCGGGGCGGAAGAAAATGGACGCAGCATTACCTCAAAATTTCCAAGTGAAGCCTATGAAAAATCCGTCATTATAAGTGTCCATCACAAAGCCGTCATTTTCATAATCGACATAAAGATAACGGTATCCGACTTCTAAGGATGTCCTGTCAGAAAGCCTCCACGACAGATCTACCATTCCTTCCCAGGTAAAATCCGATCCGAGACCGAAACCGCCCCCGTTGGCCATTGCAACAAATGCCAGATTTGGAGAGAGATCTTTCGTGAAGCGGAAGCCAACGATCGGGTCCAGCCAGGATTCGGTTTCGCTGTAGTGCCTTAAGGGGACCGACACGGTTCTGAAAGTAAGATCGCTGTTGATATTCCAATATCTCAAACCTGCAAAAACGTCAAGAGAGGACGACTCCCATTCCTTTACGCGCAAACCCCACGCGGCCTGAAGGCGGGTCATCTTAACGCCGATGTCAGTGAACATAGCGGCGGAAACCTGCTCGGTGTCCGAGAGATCAAGATACATGCCGTCGAAAAAGAAATACTGGTTTCCCTTGCGTCCCTGTAAGGCCACCATCCCGGTGGTTTTCATGTCCGAAAGGATCTCGGAGAAGCTCAAGCTTATGCGGCCCTTGTGCCCCCTTACTCCCACCGTACCGTTGAGGCCGGAAAACCAGACGTAGGGAGTTGCGGAAAAAGTCCATTCAGAAGTCTCCTCGTTTTCAGCCGCATGCAAAGGAGAAAAGGGGCAAAGAAGAGAAAAAATAAACAAAAACAAGAGAAAAATACAGCCTGATCGTTTCATTAGCCACACTCCCTTTAGAAAAATCAGTTGCTTCTTAACCGGAAATTATGCTGTGATGTCTGGGAATCTAACATTTTGATCGGTTTGTATTTTTTATTTGCACGCTAGTCTTTTATACACTTTTTTCACGGAAAAGACCATCTATTGTTTCACGATGAGTGCGGACATTTTTTTGTAAAAACTATTGTCTATTGCATAAAATAACAAATTTACAGTTTTTGACTGATAATCTATAGAGCTAAGCAAAAAAATACGCTTGTCATAGTGCTTATAAAGTGATATAAACCAACAGTGATATTTTTATTTTACCCTTGGGGGGATGTTGGATGCAGGAAATTAAAGAATTTCCAAAAATGAGAGAAATTTACGGGTCACTTGTCTTTGATCCAAAAGCAATGAAGCAGCGCCTTCCGAGGGATGTATATGAAAACCTGATAGGTGCGATCGAAGGACGGCAGAAGATGGATTCAGGCATAGCAGATACTGTTGCCCTTGCGATGAAGGACTGGGCAGTCAGCAAGGGGGCAAGCCACTGGGCACATTGGTTCCATCCGCTGACCGAGCTGACGGCTGAGAAGCACACTGCATTTGTGACTGCAGATGACAACGGATTTCCTCTTGAGACCTTCAGAGGGGAGGATCTTATGCAGAGCGAACCCGACGCGTCTTCCTTTCCCTCAGGAGGAACAAGGAGCACTTTTGAAGCAAGGGGATACAGCGCATGGGATCCAACAAGCCCCGCGTTTATTATAAAAAGCCCCAAGGGAGGCACCCTATGCATTCCTTCGGTATTTCTGGCATATGACGGTTCCCCTCTCGATCTTAAGACATATCTTTTGAGGTCTATGGAAGCTGTGGAGAGCCGCGCCCTAAAGATGTTGAAGCTTTTTGGCAACAGAGGTGTCAGGTATGTGAGGGCAACGGTTGGAGGAGAACAGGAATTTTTCCTTCTTGACAGGCCGCGTGCTCAGCAGAGGACCGATATCCGCTTCTGCGGCAGGACTCTCCTTGGCTCTCCGCCGCCAAGGGATCAGAAGATGGAAGACCATTACTTCGGCTCCATCCCCACCAGAGTACTTGCCTACATGGAAGACGTCCAGAGAGACCTTGCAAGGCTGGGTGTCGATCTTGCCACGAGGCACAATGAAGTTGCGCGCTGCCAGTTTGAATTCGCGCCCAACTTTACAGAGGCGAATCTCTCCTGCGACCAAAACCAGCTGATAATGGAAACGATGAGGAAAATGGCCCATCAGCACCAACTGCGTCTTTTATTCCACGAAAAGCCCTTTATGGATATGAACGGAAGCGGCAAGCACATAAACTTTTCACTCCAGGACAGCGAAGGCAGGAACCTTCTTAAGCCATCCTCAAACCACAGGAAGAACGTGATATTCCTCTCCTTCCTCTCTTCATTCGTTATGGGTGTGGCCGACTACTCAGGACTGCTCCACGCATCTGTATCGACTCCCGGGAACATGTACAGGCTTGGTGGTCACGAAGCGCCGCCAAGCATCATCAGCGTTTATCTGGGACAGGCGATAGACAGGATAATAAGAGAGATAGAAGATGGCAATTGTGACGGAGACATGCCTGCAAAGAACACAATGGATATCGGACTTTCAAAGCTTCCCGAAATTATAGCTTTTGACAGCGACAGGAACAGGACAAGTCCGATCGCCTTTACCGGAAACAAGTTTGAATTCCGTGCTCCGGGTGCTTCGCAGGCAATGGCTGTCCCGGTCACCGCAATACTCTCTGTATGGGCAGCAGGTTTGGAAAAATTCATCAATATCTTCGAAGATCGTATAAACAAGGGTGAAGATGCAATAGATGCAGCCCTCTGCACAATTAGAGAAGTTTCGAAGATGAACAGGAAGATCCGGTTCGAGGGAGATGCCTATTCAGATGAATGGCATGCAGAGGCGGAACGAAGGGGCATAGTCAAAGCCGGGACGATACCCGAAGGAATAGACCTTTTCGTTGAACCTAAGACCCTTGATATGCTTGAAGAACTGGGGATATTCAAGAAAAAAGAGATGGAATCCTTCTATGTAATACGGATGGAATCCTTCGTAAAGAACGTAGAGATCGAAATGTCGGTGCTTCGAGACATGATATGGGAAGGCATACTGCCTGCCCTATCTAAGCAGATCATCCTGGAGAAAGCATCCTTCTCATCTGCCGAGGGGTGTGATGTAGAAGGTCTTGACGCATGGAAGAGACATATTGCCAGACTTGCCCAGGCGAAACTGAACCTTATGGAAAAGACAAAAGAACTTGTCGAGATGAAGGAAAGAATGGCAAAACTCAGCCTCAGGAAGCATGCGGACGCATTGGTGGAAGAGGCTGTTCCCCTGATGACAGATATCAGGAAGATTTCTGATTCCGTCGAGATTTACATATCGTCGGACAACATGGCTTACCCAAACTATCGCTCCCTGCTCTCCCTGTCTGCATAAGGAAACCGGGGAAAACCCCGCTATTTACAAACCATATAAAAGGAAACTCCTGGCGGTCCACCTGCCAGGGGTTTCCTTTTATATGTCCTGGTCATGATCTGCTGATGACAGAAAGTCACGGACGTTGTGACAGAGCAGTATTTCTTTTTGTCCCTGAGATAGCCCCGTGAGGGAGAGAAGATTTTCGTATCGTGGATATTGGAGAATTGGCCAGTCTGATCCGAAAAGGACCTTTGATCCTGCCCCGGCAGCGAATATCCCTTCGATTACCTTGTGGCTGTAGAGCCATGGCCATGCGGCAGTATCGTAATAGGCGTTAGAGAGGGCAAGTTTCATTTCAGGCATCGACTCATATGCCCAGAGCCCTCCGCCAAAATGGGCGAATACTACCTTGATCTGGGGGTGGTTCATGCAGAAAGCTGCGGCATCCTCGGGCCCTGTGTGACCCTTGCCTGTATATTGGTGACCGACCTGTTCAGCTGTGTGGAAAAGTATAAACATCGCGGTTTCCATGCAGGTTCCGACCATGCGCCATGTCTGCCCGGGATCGGATATATCCATGCCCTGCCCATCAGGGAAAAGCTCCCCAATCCCTACGGCTCCAAGTTCCGCGCAGCGCAGGATCTCTTCCATGGCGCCTTTTGCACAGGGAGAGACAACTGCCAGAGGAATTATCCTGCCCCTGTATCTTTTCGCTGAATCAAGGACGTAATCGTTCATGATCCTGCAAAGACCCTGGTCGCGAAAAGCGAACCCCGTAACGAGGGACGATTCTATTCCATACAGGTCCATGTGGCTTATAAGGGATTCAGCAGTGCCCCATTTGTGCACTTTTGAATTTATCATTCCTGCGAACCATAGTTCTTTTTCCGATATCTTTTCTCTTTCACGTTCTATTTCCGGCGGATAAATGTGCACATGGGCATCAATGATATTCAGGAGAAGCCCTCCTCTAAATAAGCATAGTTATATTTGCATTTTTTTACCGGTCAGTCATAATTATACATAAATAAAGTTCCGGGAGGACAATGAGGAAAAATGAACGATAAAATCAGGCCACATTTGAGGATAAACGGAGAAAGGCTTATCAGCTCAATAAGGGAAATGGGATCAGTCGGCTTCGACCCCGAAAGCGGCGGCCGGACCAGGCTGGCACTTACTGATGAAGACAAAGCCGGACGCGATCTTCTCTGCAGATGGATGAGAGACGAGGGTCTTGAAGTAAAAATTGACGAGATAGGAAATATATTCGGGATAAGAGAGGGATCGGATCCTTCAGAGCTTCCCGTGATGATGGGCTCCCACATAGATACAGTGAGGGACGCAGGAATGTTCGATGGAGTGTACGGTGTCCTTGGCGGTCTGGAAGTGATAAGGACCCTGAATGAGAATGAAGTCTCTGCTAAAAGGCCTCTTGTCGTTGCCGCCTTCACGAATGAAGAGGGTGCGCGTTTCCAGCCGGATATGATGGGAAGCCTTTACTACACACGGAAGGTCGAACTTGGAGAACTGCTATCTTCAAGGGATGACAGCGGTGTAACAGTAGCAGAAGAACTTGACCGCATAGGCTACAGAGGAACGAATTCTACGCCTGTCGGCTGCTATCTGGAGCTGCACGTAGAGCAGGGGCCAAGGCTGCACGCAGAAGGTGTTTCCATAGGGATCGTTGAGGGCATACAGGGGCTGGCCTGGTGGACGGGAGAGTATTACGGCGAGTCGAACCATGCCGGTTCAACTCCGATGGATATGAGAAAAGACACACTTCTTGCTGCCGCAGAGCTTGCCCTTGAAGCAGAGAAACTGGCACTCAGGCTGGGCAGGGGAAGCGTTGCAACTATGGGAAGAATAGCTCCCAGGCCAGACATTATAAACATAGTTCCCGGAAAGTGCTCCTTTACTTTGGATTTCAGGCAGTTTGATACAGAGCTTTTTGAAGAGGGTGAAAGGGAAGTTGAAAGGCTGATAGTATCCTGTGCGGTCAGACGGGGACTAAAATACAAATTCAAAAAGGCAGCTGAGGCGGCTCCGGTAGTTTTTGACAGTGGTATGGTCGGACTTGTCGAATCCAGAGCCTCTTTTCTCGGGCTTGATTCAATGAAGATGAAAAGCGGGGCTTCGCATGATGCTCAGTTTTTGTCTTCTTTCTGTCCAACTGTTATGATATTCGTTCCTTCTGTCGGAGGGAGAAGCCACTGCCCCGAAGAATGGTCTGATATCAAAGACCTGGAGAACGGCTGTAATGTTCTCCTTCATTCTGTTCTTGAACTGGTATAATCATAAGGATCATATAAAGAATAATAAAAAAGGAGTGCAATAGATGAATAAGATTATGACAGAGACGCTGAAAAGTCTGGACCCGCAGATATATGGCCTTGCTGAAAGCGAACTGGAAAGACAGAGGGTCCACATAGAGCTCATCGCGTCAGAAAACTTTGTCCCCCGTTCCCTGCTTGAGATACAGGGTTCTATCCTTACCAATAAATACGCGGAGGGTTACCCTTATAAAAAGTACTACGGCGGGTGTGAGTTTGTTGAGGAGATAGAAGAAATTGCCATAAAAAGGGCTTGTGAACTTTTCGGATCCGAACATGCCAATGTACAGCCGCATGCAGGAGCAAGCGCAAACCAGGCAGTATTCTTTGCCACAGTCGATCCGGGGGATACGGTCCTTTCAATGAAGCTAGATCACGGCGGACATCTTTCACACGGTCACCCGGTCAATTTTTCAGGCCGTTTTTACAACATCGTAGGCTACGGAGTAAACAGGGAAACAGAGACGATCGACTATGACGAGGTAGAGAGATTGGCTAAGGAGACGAGGCCCAAACTCATAGTTGCAGGCGCAAGCGCTTATCCCCGGTTCATAGATTTTGCCCGCTTCCGTGCGATAGCAAATGAGGTGGGGGCGGTACTTCTCGTGGACATGGCCCACATTGCGGGGCTTGTAGCAGGAGGTGCGCACCCCAACCCTGTGCCCTATTCTGATTATGTCAGCTCGACCTCGCATAAAACACTCAGAGGTACACGAGGAGCTTTTGTGCTCTGCAAAAAAGAGTATGCTCAGACCCTTGACAGGACAGTATTTCCGGGGATACAGGGCGGGCCCTTGGTGCATTCGATAGCAGGAAAAGCAGTCACATTCATGCTTGCGGGGACTGAAGAGTTCAAAAAATACGCAAGCCAGGTAGTAAGCAATGCCTCTGCCCTTGCCAAAGCGCTTACTGACAGAGGTTTCCGCCTTGTTTCGGGAGGTACCGACAACCACCTCATACTGCTTGACGTACGTTCGAGGAACGTGACAGGCAAAGAGGGAGAGGTGCTTCTGGGAGAAGTCGGCATTACATCCAATAAAAACATGATACCCTTCGACCCTGCCAAGCCAATGGTTACAAGCGGAGTAAGGCTTGGAACAGCCGCCGTAACGACCAGAGGGATGAAAGAGCCTGAAATGGAAAAAATAGCTGATGCTATCGAAAAAGTACTTTCAAATCCGGAAAACAATCTGATAAAGAAAGAAGTAAAGGCTAGCATGGCCGCACTGACAGATGGATTTCCTCTATATCCCGACCTCGCTGAGCCTTGGGCAAATTAATGACAGATAAAATTTATGCTTTGGATCTTGATAACAGCGAATGGTCACAGATCCTTGATAAGGAATTTGGTGAGCCCAGGTTCCGTGCGGATCAGATCTGCCAGTGGATCTGGCAGAAAAGGGCCTTTGATGTCGCTGAGATGACCAATCTCTCAAAGACGCTTAGGGATCTGCTCGAGTCAAAGATAGATTTCGGGGCTCCCCTGCTGATAAAGGAACAGCGTTCATCGATCGACGGAACAAGAAAATATCTCTGGCAGCTGCGTGACGGCCAAAGTGTCGAATCTGTCCTTATGAGACAGGGAGAGAGGCTGACGGCCTGTATTTCGACACAGGTAGGATGTCCTCTCGGTTGCACATTCTGCGCCACGGGGCTTTCCGGCTATGTAAGGAACCTTTCTGCCGGAGAGATCGCAGGCCAGTTCCTTGCCATGGAAAGATCTGTTGGCCGCGATATCAACAACGCAGTCTACATGGGGATGGGTGAGCCCTTCCTCAATACCGAGGCGGTACTCAAATCAGTCAGGATGCTTAACGATCCGGATATGAGAAATCTTGGCATCAGACACATTGCGATCTCTACTTCGGGTATAGTGCCCGGCATACGGGATCTCGCAGCATCCGGCCTGGGAGTTCGCCTTGCAGTATCCCTGCATGCGGCTGATGATGATTTGAGAAGCAGCCTTATGCCGGTCAACGAGACATTCCCGCTTGATGAGCTGAGGAAGGCCATGCAGGAATATCAGAAGACAACAGGCAACAGGATCACAATAGAATACGCGCTCTTCGGAGGAATAAACGACAGTGTTGAACATGCCAGACTGCTTTTGCGCTATTTGAAGGGCATACATGTCTTCATCAACCTGATCCCGTTCAACCAGGTCGACGGCCGTTATGAGAAACCCTCTCCTGAAAACATCCTTAAGTTTCGTTCGGTACTTGTCACAGCCGGTTTCGAAGCAGAGATAAGGGAGGAACTGGGTTCCGATATTGACGCTGCATGCGGTCAGCTGAGAAGAAAAACGATGGCCGGTGATCCATGCATACTTGAACCGGGACCAAAGGTAAAACCTGCTTTTGAGGCAAAAAAGAAAGAGTCTCGTGCACCCAAAAGGGAGGCGTCAGATCCCAGAAGAACGTCAGGACCCTCCAGGGGCAAAAGCGGATCCGATGCGGTCGGACAGAAGAGGGAAAAAACAGAGAGAGCGGGGACAAAGGCATCCGGTGGATTTGTTGAAGAGCGCGGAGCAAAGAGACCTGCCTCAGAGGATAAACGAAGGAAGACTGACGCCCCGCCGAAAGAGAGATACAGAAGCGGCAAGATGAAAGAAGAAAGGCCTTCTTACAGGGCTGGATCCGAAGGACAAAGTGCAGATCGTCCTTCGAGGACGGATGAAAAGAAAAAAAGCGACACAACAAGAGCCGCAAAGAGGTCTTCTTACAGGGCTGGATCCGAAGGACAAAGTGCAGACCGCCCTTCGAGGACGGATGAGAAGAAAAAAAGCGGTACAACAAGAGCCGCAAAGAGGTCTTCTTACAGGGCTGGATCCGAAGGACAAAGTGCAGACCGCCCTTCGGGGACGGATGAGAAGAAAGAAAGCGGCACAACAAGAGCCGCAAAAAGGCCTTCTTACAGGGCTGGATCCGAAGGACAAAGTGCAGACCGTCCTTCGGGGACGGATGAAAAGAAAAAAAGAAGCATAAATAAATCTGCTAAAAAACCTGTGGCGGCTGGCGGTACCGGAAGAGGAAAACCTGTGGCCGAAAGCAGGAAAAAGAAACCACGTACTGCCACAAAGGATAACAGGCAGAAAAGATCCTGAAGGAGAGAGACTTAATGAGACTACTGGTCTTTTTACTTATCGGAACGCTGATATTCGGATTTGCCTTCCCGGCCATAATACTCATCGCGGGACTGGTGGGAATAGTTCTCTTTGCATTGATCATTGCAGGGTTACTGAGAGGCAACGGAGTCAGGGTCTATACATCGAAGAGCTATGATCCTTTCAGCGGCGGAAGCTATAGAAAGAGCAATTCCGAAGTGATAGATACAACGGACGAAAGTTGGGAAGATCACTCAGATTTTGCGGGAAGCGAGCCTATCGATCATGATGAGGAACAGGAAGGCGATATAGTGGAGCTGCCTGCTACCGCTCTTAGAAAAGAAGATTAATCCAACCTGCCCCTTGCTTCGAAACGGAGTATCGCCTCAAGGACTCCTCCTCCGACGGCAAGGGCTTTGTCACTAATAATGCAGCAGTTGCCCGGTTCATTCCGGGGATCGATATCTCCTATTTTGGAGCCTTCCCTGACTAATACTGAAGGGTGTATAAGACCGCGAACTACGCCTCCTATCTGAGCCTTTACCGGGATGCCGTTTACCGATCCGATGACATCCCCTTCTTTTACCCTCTCTCCGATCAATGAGGCCGGGGAGAGGTATCCATCCGAGGGAGACCTTAAGAGACGTTCACATGTATATCCAAGGACCTCTCCGGGAATGCCCGTATCGGTTTCTGCACGTCCTTTGGTGATGAGCCTTCCCAGGGAATGTCCCCTCTTTGTCTCAATGATCCCATGAACATCTTCAGGCGCCTTGAAGCCCGGCCCTATCGCCAGCACAAGATCTGCCATATTTCTGTTGGTCCCGGTCTTTCTTTTCGTCATCATAGCATCGATGACAGCGAATGGTTTAAGTACGGCGATGGAATTTCCCTTAGGGTCTATCAATACGTTTATCCCTTTGCTGAAATCTATTTGATCAGGGTTCTCTGCCAGGCATACATCCATATCTTCTATCCGGCAGTTTCCGTCGTAAACAGCCAGGGCTGCAGCAACGGAACGCCTTACAACAGTGGGGCGGGGGATCTCAAGGCACAAAACATCAAAACAGGATCTCCATAGCCTGTATATTATGCCTGTGGCAAGATCTCCGCCGCCTCTTACGATTACTGTTTTTCTGTTTTTATCGGTTTTCATCATTTTCCCATTTTCAGGTTTGGCAGAAGCAGTACAGTACATATATTTTTTAGCTTCATATACCTCTCAGAATAGTATCTTCTCTTCCCTGTCCGACTCCGATAAGTATGACGGGTGTCAGCACCCTTTCCTCGATGAAACGGACATAGTCTTGTGCAGCAGAGGGAAGATCCTCAAATCTTCTGCACTTGCTGATATCCTCCTTCCAACCCGGTAGTTCCTCAAAAACCGGAACTGCTTTTGCCAGTTTCGCACAGCTGCTTGGAAAATTCTTATGTATGGTTCCTTCGATATCATAAGCAGTGCAGACCTGGATTCTTTCAAATCCTGAAAGGACATCAAGTTTTGTCAGCGCAAGCCCGTCTATTCCATTTATCTTTACCGCGTAGTCTACTGCCACAAGGTCGTTCCAGCCACAGCGCCTTGGACGTCCGGTCGTAGCGCCGAACTCCCCGCCCCTTGTCCTCAACTGTTCCCCCAGAGAGCCCTTGTCCTCGGTAGGGAAGGGACCCTCTCCTACTCTGGTGCAGTAAGCCTTGGTGACTCCTATCACACGGTCTATCCTTCCCGGTCCTATCCCTGCTCCGGTACAGGCTCCTCCAGAGCATGGGCTGGAGCTCGTGACAAAAGGATATGTCCCGTGGTCGACATCAAGGAGGGTCCCCTGGGCTCCTTCGAATAGGACGTTCTTTCCTGAATCAAGCGCTTGGTGTATCTCAAGGAAAGCGTCTCCAAGAAGCGGTTTTATCCTTTTGCCCCACTCAAGGGCTGTCTCGTACGTACTATCGAGATCCAAGGGCTCGGAGCCATAGATCCTTGTCAGGATCTTATTTTTAAGTTCTATGTTTATCAGAAGTTTTTCTTTCAGAATTTCCGGGTTTACAAGATCTTCCGCCCTTATTCCGACCCTTTCGAACTTATCGGAGTAGCATGGACCGATCCCACGTCCTGTAGTTCCTATCTTTGTGCCCTCTGACCTTGCTCCCTCAGCCAGTTTGTCAAGCTGCTTGTGATATGGCATGACAATATGCGCGCCATGGCTGACGATCAGCCTGGCAAGGGTCTTTCCCCTATCCCTGAGATCATCAAGTTCCGCAAAGAGCGTTTCAGGGTCTATCACTACCCCGTTTCCGATGACACAAACTTTGCCGGGATAGAGGATGCCGGAAGGGAGTAAGTGAAAGACATATTTTTCGTCCTCAACTACCACGGTATGTCCTGCGTTCGCTCCGCCCTGATAACGGACTACTACGCCTGACTTGCCTGCAAGTGCGTCGACTACGCGCCCCTTGCCCTCGTCTCCCCACTGAACGCCAACAATTACATCTGTACGACCTTTCATGCCTGACCCCTCTTTACGGATATTCAAAGAAACAAAAGACAAATATCCTTACATTAAATTTGAGTTACAATATATTGTACTATATATAGCATACGTTTATCAATAATTATATTATTTGTTACCCTGATCAACGATCAGGAGCTTATCTGCTCTTGTCATTGACTTAATCTCTGCCTCTCGCGACATAGCCTCTTCTTTTGTCTCGAACCCCTCTTTGAAGACGATCTCGACAGGTCTCCGGCCCCTCGTATATTTTGAGGCTGTGCCCCGGTTATGCGAAGCAAACCGCTTCTCTATATCGTTGGTCCACCCTGTGTATAGGGAACCATCTGAGCACCGTAGGATGTACACCCATGCTTTCATATCGAATAACTTTCCTGAGGCCCTTCCTCTTGCTGCATCATGATGGAAATGCCAAGCCACCTCATGATAGCGTCAAAAAGCCTTTCAACGCTGAAACCTTCCGATCCTACAAAATCGTGCCACATCCTTGCAAAATTTGAGAAGATGGAAATATTGTCCAGGGTGTCGTAGGATCCGGTGATTTTGGCAAGAAAAGTCCCCCACGCCTTAAGAACAGACAAAAATGTCTCAAAGCTCGTATCATCGCTGTCGGATGCGCATGCAAAAGAGGGCAGCACGCAGGTCAGGCAAAGCAATATGAGCATAAATATCGCTACGATCTTATTCTTTTTCAAGATTTATCCCCTTTTAATAATGAAATCAGCAAAAAACAAAGAGGCTCCCTCCGGCGGCGTCAAGCCGGCCTGCAAAGAGCCTCCCCTGATATCTCTTTGTTAGGGTCTTTATTCCACCGTCACAGACTTGGCAAGGTTTCTGGGCATGTCTATATCACAGCCGCGCTGCCTTGCTATATAGTAAGCAAAAAGCTGCAGCGGCACGACCGCAATAAAGGGGAACAGCTCCGGCTCGGTTTCGGGTGTGAATATGACATTTTTTGAATAGTGTTCAATTTCAGTATCTCCCTCTGTTGCAAGGGCTATTATCGGCGAGTTCCTTGCCATTGATTCTTCAATGTTTGAAATGGTCTTTTCCCAAAGGTCGTTTTTGGGTACAAGCGCGACCACCGGGAGCTCCTTGTCGAGCAGCGCGATAGGTCCGTGCTTCATCTCTCCTGCCGGGTATGCCTCAGCGTGCAGATAGGAGATTTCTTTTAGTTTGAGTGCGCCCTCCAGTGCGGGCGGATAGGCCAGACCTCTTCCAATAAAGAAGAAGCCTCTTGCATCAGCAAAATTCCTGGCCACAGCCTCTATCTCCTTTTCTTTTTCCAGGATCGAAGCGAGCTTGGCAGGTATGTCCATCAGCGCAGAAACGATCCTTTGCTCAGTTTCCGGGCAGAGTTCGTTTTTCAGCTTTGAAAGGTAAAGTCCCAGAAGGGTGAGTACCGTTATCTGAGCCATGAATGTCTTTGTCGCGGCCACGCCTATTTCGGGTCCGGCCGGTGTTATCAGTGCTTCACCAACCTCACGGTGGATAGTTGATCCCCGCACATTTGTCACGACGATGCATTTTGCTCCCTTTGCTTTGGCAAGCCTTGCCGCATGCAGAGTGTCGGCCGTTTCCCCTGACTGGGATACGAATACGGCGAGGGTGTCGGGTCCGATGGGGATATTTCTGTAGCGGTATTCCGAGGCGACCTCGGTCCTTATCTCGAAGTTCCCGACCTCCTCCATTATGCGCGCTGCTACCATCGTTGCATAATGCGAGGTGCCGCAGGCAACAAAATGGATCTTTTTCCATCCTGATATCTGTTCCGGTGTCCAATCCAGCTCATGGCTCAGATCCACTCTGTTGGAGGCGACCCTTCCAAGAAGAGTATGAGTAACTACTTCCGGCTGCTCATGTATCTCTTTCAGCATAAAGTGCGGGTAATTTCCTCTGCTGGTCATGGCAGCTTCCCAGTCCAGATGCATGGATTCCTTTTCGTGAGGGTTTCCGTCGAAATCGTAGAAAGTGCAGCCGCCTTTTGATATCATGGCGATCTCGTCGTCGTCCATGAACCAGACATCCCTGGTGAATTCCAGCAATGCGGTCGGGTCGGAAGCGCAGAAACCCTCTTCTCCTGCATGTCCGACTACCAGCGGCGAACCTTTTCTCGCCACCCATATCTCATTTGGTTTATCGTGGAACATTATCACAAGGGCAAAAGCGCCTCTTATTCTCTTTGTAAGTTTGACTATGGCTTCCTTCGGGTCTCCGCAGTAGACCGAGGCAAGGTACTGGACCGCTGATTCAGTGTCTGTCTCAGTGTGGAATTTTATCCCTTCTGCTTCAAGGTCAGCTCTGATCTCTCTCGCATTCTCAATTATACCGTTGTGGACCAGGACCACCTTATTGTCGCTGCTCATATGAGGATGGGCGTTGTTCTCGGTTACCCCGCCGTGTGTTGCCCATCTGGTGTGGCCAATGCCGAAATCTCCGTTGAAATGTTCTTTTGCGACTTTTTCTGCAAGCTGATAGACTCTTCCTGTGGTACGGAGCTCATGGATAACGCCATCTTTTATAACGGCTATTCCTGCAGAGTCATAGCCCCTGTATTCATGTTTTGCCAGCCCTTCCAGGATAACCTTAGTTGTGTCTCTATCTCCAATATATCCCATGATGCCGCACATATATATCATCCTCTCACGCTGATCATTTGCAGCAGACATAAGCAAAAGTTTGCTGCAACACCATATCATTCTACATTATTTTCACTTAAACAGGAATCTGTTTGGTAAACAGTATAAGCGGCTATCTAAATCCAGCGGACGTTTTCCGGTGAAAAGGACAGAGTGACTTCTGATGCAGGGGAGATCTGCACTTCTTTTATTTTTTCGACCGGCATCCGTGACTTCAGGATAATATCGCCTGTCTGAACTGAAATGAGGGCTGATCCGGTTGCTCTCTCAAGCGCCATGCTTGTGACCGTTCCCCTGAGCCTGTTCGCATATAAAGAGACTATTTCGCTATCCGTTATCAGCTCGATATCCGAAGGGTTTAGCACTGCTGCGTGAAGTTCCGCCTCTTCCTTTATGAGGGCATGGATCTTCTGTCCGTCGGTCAATGTTCTGACTACGCTCCCGTTCTCCCTGATCCACGGTCCGTGTATCAGGTTTTCGGTCCCGTGTCCTATTATCTTCCCGCGGAAAAGGCTTATTATGTCCGTAGATACCTCAGTAAGCCAGGGAAGGTCGTGAGTGGCTACTATTACAGTTGTTCCCCACTCTTTCCATGCTGATACAGCAGCCTCTTTGACAAGTAAAGCACTTGATTCGTCCACGTTTGCGGTAGGTTCGTCAAGGATAAGTACTTTGGGATGGAGCGCCAGCCTTGCGGCCAGGGCCACACGCTGGACTTCACCGCCGGAGAGTCTGTACCATGGTCTATGGGCAAATTTTGATGGAGAGAGTCCAACCCGTTCAAGAGAATCATGGACTCTTTCTTCAAGGCCGGCTGTCTCACTTCTCAGCCTCAGTCCATATGCGATGTTTTCAAAAACAGACCTTTTCAGAAGGTAGGAATTTTGAAGGAGATATGTGACATTTTTTCTTATGTCGACCTCTTTACCCGAAGGATCAAGGCCGCCGAAAAAAAGAGAACCGCCTGTGTAAGGTTCAAGGAAAGCCAGGACCCTCAGAAGTGTTGATTTGCCGCTTCCGTTGGGGCCTACTATTCCGGTTACGCTGCCCTCGCATATT
This sequence comes from Synergistetes bacterium HGW-Synergistetes-1, assembly GCA_002839185.1. NCBI lineage: Bacteria > Thermotogati > Synergistota > Synergistetes bacterium HGW-Synergistetes-1. Next base: position 84,374 of record PGXO01000002.1, read on the forward strand.
CTCAGATAGTCGATATTGATAGTCTGAGGCCCTTTTCCGTAGCTGTGAGTCAGGTTTTTGATCTCATAAATGATCCTGGGATCCATTGTTTCTCCTCCGGTCTTACTGTTTGCACGGGCCCCGGGTAATGATGAATGCCCGGGGCAGGAAGTCCGGCCATATATATAATGTGGCCGGACCCGCCGATGATCTGATTATATTACTTGGGATGCTTTTTGTTCCACTGGTCTGAGTTGGGGAAGAAGAGCGGTTCTCCGTACTGCTTGACCTTGAAATCCTTAATTATCATCTGAGCGTCGTCATCGCAGAGCCAGTCAACGAATTTTACAACATCTGCGTTGTTGACGTTCGGGAATCTCTTGGGACTGACTTCTATCGCAGCGATGAGGTTGAGAAGGATCGGATCGCCCTCTACAAGCGGAACGATCTTCAATCCCTTTTTCTTGGTCAGGTATGTTGCCCTGTCCATTATCGTATATGCGTTGCGCTTGTCTGTGAAATCAGTTGTTGCTCCGTTGCCGAGCTTGCCAAGCGAGAAAACTGTGTACCACTCGTCTTTCTCTCCGTCGGGCGTAATGCCTGCGGCCTTCCATACGTTCATCTCTGAAACGTAGGTCCCGGACATGTCGCCGCGGCTGATAAAGGGAACACCCTTTGCGGCTATTGTTTTAAACGCTTCGGCGGCCGACTTCATGCCCTTGATCCCCGCAGGATCTTCCTTTGGACCGAGGATGACAAAGTCATTGTACATTATGTCCTTACGGTTCTGTCCGAAACCATCCTTGATGAACTGGTCCTCAAGAGCTCTCGCGTGTACGACGACCATGTCAAAATCTCCGGTCTTTGCCTTATTAAGTGTGGCGCCTGTTCCTGCCTTTTCAATTACGAAGTCAGTTCCGGTCTTCGCTTTATATGTTTCAGCGAGAAGAGGGATTATTCCGGCGTCTACCGGACCGATAGTGCTCGAGAGTTTAATTGTCCCGGCAAATGCGGGGATGGAAAATAGCAATATGAGGGTTAATGCAAGTGCTGATCTGACCTTTCTCATGAAAGAGCAACCTCCGAAATATGCAAAATTTTTTCTGCCTAGCTGTTTCCCACTCTTCTCCTTAGAAAAGAAAGGGAGATGTTCAATGCGAATGAAATTGAGAGCAAAACTATTCCCAGGGCTATGCCAAGGGCGAAATCTCCCTTGCCTGTCTCAAGCGTTATCGCAGTAGTTATCGTTCTTGTGTGCCACTTGATGTTTCCGCCCAGCATCATCGCTGAACCTACCTCTCCTATGATCCTTCCGTAGGAGGTCAGCGCGGCGACAAGGATCTGAAAACGTCCTTCCCAGAGGCTTGTTACAGCAAGTTTTGCGCCTGAAGCCCCGAGCGTCTGCAGAGTAAGTTTCAGCCTGTTGTCAAGGCCTTCTATAGCAGTGGCCGTGTAAGAAATAACGATCGGCAGCCCTAGTATGATCTGTCCTATCGCCATTCCGCGAATGGTGAAAAGAAGCTGAAAATCACCGAGGGGACCTCTTCTCGATATAAAGGCATAAACGAGAAGCCCCACTACAACGGTAGGAAGTGAAAGCAGGGTGTCTGTTATGGTTCTGAGAAGGTGTTTACCGGGGAAATCGAAATAACCCAACGCAAAGCCCAGCGGCAGGCCAAGTCCAAGAATAAAGAGCATGGAAAGGCCGGTCAGTCTCAGAGTTGTAAGCACAATATTCACAGTTTCCTCGTCCATTGATGCAATAAGCCCTATGGACTGGAAAAAACCTTGAATAATGAAATCCACCCGTTACCCTCCTTAGAACCAGGCCGGGCCCTGAAGGTAGGACCCAGTCCGGTCAAATCTTATTTAAAAATAGTTTAGTGTCCGGCTCTGATCTCGGCGTTGGGGAAGAAGAGCTGCTTGCCTTCCAGCTTGAAGTTTGCGATATCCTTCTGGACCTTTGAAGAGGTGATCCAGTCGATGTACTTGATGGCAAGGTCGTACTTTGCATGCGGGTGTTTGATAGGGTTGACAGCCATAACACTGTACATGTTCAGGAGCTGTTTGTCTCCCTCTACTACTATAACGAGCCCCGGTTTGCCTTTGAGATTTGCGTCATATTTAATGAATGTGCCTCTGTCAGCAAGGGCGTACCCTTTGCGCTCATCAGCGATGTTGATCGTATTGAGCATTCCCTGTCCTGTCTGTACATACCAGGTCGCCTTGTCGAAATCTTTGACTCCGGCCTCTTTGAGAAGTTTAAGTTCTGCTGAATGTGTACCGGATTTGTCCGCGCGGCTCACAAGAGGCTGTCCCTTCGCGGCTATTGTCGCAATCGCCTGGGTTATGGGTTTGCCCTTTATACCTGCCGGGTCGTTTGCGGGGCCGATCAGGACGAAGTCGTTGTACATGACCTTACGTCGGTTAACACCTGCGCCGTCTGACATAAACTTGTCTTCGGCTGCCGGATCATGGGTAAGGACTACGTCAACATCTCCGTTACGTCCGTACTCAAGTGCCTTTCCTGTTCCGACGGATACCCACTGGATCTCGATCCCTGTATCCTTCAGCAGGATAGGAGCCATATAATCGAGAAGGCCTGTATTGTCGGTGCTGGTAGTTGTTGCCATTCTGAGAACGGGCGGTTTGGCATATGCAAATGAGCCCAAAGTGAGCATGCATACTGCAATGATGGTGATAAAAAGTAAGAAACGTTTGTTGCTTTTCATGGGGATACCCCTCCTTAAAAGATGTATTGGTGCTAAAAACCTTTTTGAGACCTTGAAGAATAGGAGGGCATTGATATTGATATCGCACGTGGCGAAATATTTGCCCCCTTTCCACAATGGGAGACGGATCCGTTTCCAGATCCGCCCTAACGTCTGTTTTCCATAGCATGCGCCGCAGGAAAAACAGATTCAGGGTAGTCTCTTGATTTGATCAGGAGACAAAAGCCATAAAAGTAAAATATATGGCATAGACGTAATTCTACACTATTTATTTGTTTTTGTCGTGAATTTAATAGAAAAAAAGAAAACTTACTATTATTTGCAACTTAATTGCAGTTATAAATAATGAAGATGCGAGATCGTTGGGGGCGATCTCGCAAGGGAGGGTTGGGATTTTGTGTAATATCCCTTAAAAACAGAAATCGGCCGTCCTCACTGGAGAAGACGGCCGAATAAAGTACAGACAGCCGTTCTCCTTTCCAAAGGGAGGCTCCGCCGTTTCCAGCGAAACCCTAACGGCCCGGCCCCCATGGATAATATCTTTAGGCGGACAGGCTCGGAGAACAATCGATTACTTTTGCTATCCTACATGTTGGTTGGTAAAAAAACAAGTATTTTGTTCATAAGTGCTCATGCAGTTTGAAATGGTTTTTATGCATCATCCTGCTATAATATCATTGGAAAAGGTCTGATTTTGAATAGAAGTTCAGATAAAAATCCAGTTTTTAATTTAAGAGGTGAAGAACATGACGACTCTGCACTTGCCGAGCAACCTGCCCAAGCCGACGCTTGAGGAGATAAGAAACTGTCCTATCAGGAGCAGAATAGATAATATTGCAGTGCGGGCGGGCCTCAATCCTCCTCCTTTGGACGGCAGGGACATGATCCTTCACATTTCTGACACCCCTTCGGCCATGTTTCCCTACCTGCGGAGAGCCATACAGCGTCTTCGTCCGGCATGGATAGTACATACAGGGGATCTCGTAGATGACATAAAGCTTGAGACCAGGCCGGGCATGATAGATCTTTACAGAAAAAAACTTCGTGTGCTTTTGAACCTGCTCACTGACGAAACATGTGGGGCCATCCTTCTTACCGGAAACCATGACCATCTTCCGAGTTTGCTTGAAATGACAGAGAACTCTTCGATCCAGGTATGGAGCAGGCCCGGTCGTTTTTACATAGGAAGTTTCCGTTTCAGGGCCGGTCATACTTATGAGGACGTAATGAACGATGCCGGAGAGTACAACCTCTTTGGACACAGTATGGAACATCCTACTTCTATAGATGAATGCGGAAGGTTTTTTCTGAACGGACTTGAAAAAATGCACCTGATACACATGGAGACAGGAGATGTGATCCCTTTCAAATATCCGCCGGGGACGAATGATGCCAGGCTCGAACGTAAACGCATATCATTATAATAGGAGGTTTTCTTAATGCTCTCTCTTGTCAGAAGCGGTCCGGAAAGTCTTGTCCTTCATGCAACAGATAAGGTTGGCGAAATTAAAAAATATCTCAATGAGTGGGGTTCACTGGTATCCCTGGACCCTGAAAAAGCACTGGGCATATATGGAAACAACAGGAGGCTGATTTTTTTTATTTCATCTTCTGACCTGCTCACCGAAGAAGAAGAAGAGGAGACATTCGTATCTGAAAACTCTATTGAACTCCTTCTCTGTACACTGATCAACAAGAGGCTTATAAGTGGTGTTGAAGAGGTCAAAATGATGCCAGGCTTCATAATGATGAGATTGATGGGCAACATAGAGAACGGCATCCGGGCGATACACGAAGATCTGGGCGGGGAAATAATCGGCAGGGATCCGATGTTCCGAAATTACATACCAGGAACATCGTCAGTCATATATTTTACCCAAAAAGCGATAAACAGAGCTGTCTCCGCTAACGACATGTACGAAAAGGCGCTGCTGATACATGACAGGTCAAAGGGTGCAATTATCCAATACCTTGGGATCAGAGGGATAGAGTATCTCGGAGATGCAATGGGCACCCCTGACTGGAATGATGTCGAGATCAAAATATATGACGCAAACGGATATTTTGATATACACAGACAGAGGCTCTGGATGGCCACCCAGGGCCTTCAGGTGGGCGTAGTCCTTGCGGAAAGATGGGGCAAGGACCAGGCTATGGTGATGATGAGCGTACCGATCTACCTTGTGAAGATATTTACACCGATGGAAGTGCAGGAAATTAAAAAGATAGCCATGGGACTGGAATACAACGAGATGGGACAGCGTTTTGCAGACTTTGATGTTTTTTTTAAGGATAAAAAGGTGAGCGCATACACTGAACTTGAGTCGCATCCGGGATTTTCCAGGAATGACATTGGCATGCTCTATCGGAATGAGATCATGAAGAATATGGATTCTGATACCAGAAACGAACTGCTCAGGCTGGAAAAAAAATTAGAAGAAAAACAAGAGATAAAATTAAAGAATTAAATTATATATATTCATAGTTTGAATAATTTTATTTATTTATGTTAGTTTTTAACGAAATTCGATACAATAGGTCTTCTTTGTTAATATAAATATACAATAAGAACATCTTTTTCCCCGATCGGGCACCGTTTTTTGCCCGATCGTTGTCTTTGTGGAAGTTGGATATCCTTGTCTGTCACTTTTCGTCATACCATCCCAAAATAAACATGCCAACAAATTGATAGTTATTTCTAAATATTCTGACATATATGTCATACTTTATAAAAATTTATATTAAAAAAGATATTTCTTGATGTTTCTGAACTGAATTTTTTATGAAGCAAATTTGAAAGTTTTAAAGCCAAATTTAGAAAAAAATTGAAATAAACGGTGCTTTATTGCATAAATAAAGTTTGTACTTCCAGATTGTTCAGATATTTCACAAATATTTTTTGGTAAAAAAGACAAAGGTTATCAAAATTTATATTATTGATATTAAAGTTCATATATGGTAAGCTGTTAATAAGTTGGGTTCTGAATATCTATTTTGTATATATATTCGAATTCATTGACTATGACTAAGAAAGGGGGATTTGCAAAGTATTTCTGTCAATATTCAGGCCCGAATGAGAGCAACTGTCTGTTTTGCTTTTTATTATTTAATTCAAAATAAGAAATATCGATAAGAAAGCGAGGTCTAACGTATGGCTGAAATCAAACAGGGCGGCGATCAGTTTTCAAGCCGCTGGGGACTTATTGCAACAGTTCTTGGCATGGCAGTCGGTACGGGAAATATATGGCGTTTCCCGCGTGAAGTAGCAAGCAACAATGGTGGCGCGTTTATTCTTATCTGTTTCATTGCATTATTTTTCTGGGCGGTACCTCTGATTTGTGCTGAATCCGTTTTTGGAAAAAAGACCCGTATGGCCAACGCTGGAGCCTTCAAGGTGCTTCTGGGCGACAACTGGACCTGGGTAGGAGCCTGGTGTGCGATGGTCTGCGTAATGCTCGGCTGCTACTACGTCGTAGTTCTTGGCTGGGTCATGAAGTACCTTGCTCTGATTTTTACCGGTTTCCTTACGCAGGTACAGGCAGGCGGCACAGAGCTTACTTCCGAAGTCTGGAAGAACTTTGCCACAACTCCTCCTGCAGTTGAGGCATGGATGTGGTTTGTGGCCGCGGTCCTTATCGCTGCTGCTATTATCGTACGCGGTGTTCAGGGCGGTATCGAGAAGGCAAACAAAATAATGATCCCAGCGGTCTTTATCCTTCTGGCTATCCTTCTCGTCCGAGTGATCATGCTCCCTGGTGCATGGAAAGGCCTGGAGTACATGTACCACGTAGAATTGGTCGACTTCACCCGCCCCAATGTCTGGCTTGCAGCTTTTACTCAGGCAGCCTGGTCATCCGGAGCAGGTTGGGGAATGTTCCACGTCTATTTCGTATATGCAGCCAAGGATGAGGACATCATGCTCAACGCCTTCACCGCAACATTCGGAGATATGGTCGCAGCGATGCTGGCAGGCATGGTCGTACTTCCGGCAGTCTTTGCGCTCGCTCCCGATCCTATGGCAGTAATGAAATCAGGCGCAAACGGACTGACCTTTGTCAACCTTACAAACCTGTTTGCCCATACAACCGGAGGATTCATTATGGCGGTCCTCTTCTTTATAGCACTCTTCTCAGCTGCGCTCAGCTCGGTCATAGCGATGGTCGAGCTTGGATGCCGCAACCTTATGGACATGGGCTTCAGCCGTCCGAAGGCGACAGTTTTCGTAACTGCATTCTTCCTCGTAGTTGGAAGCTGGTCAGCCCTCGACAATGGTATCTTCGAAAACCAGGACATGGTCTGGGGAGTGGCTCTTCTGATGGTCGGACTCTTCTATTCAATAGCTGCTATGAAGTTTGGTGTTGAAAAGCTATGGAAAGAAGAAATCGCCCCCTGCTCAGATATGCATGTCAAGTGGATGTGGACTGTGATCAGATTCTTCCCCGTTGAATTTGCACTGGTCTGGGGTTGGTGGGTATATCAGTCAATGACATGGTATCCCGGAGAGTGGTTCAAGTTCTGGCCGCTGCAGAAGTACGCCTATACCCCCGGATCCATGGTCGTTGAATGGACTCTCCTTGCTGTGATCCTCTTCATCCTTAACGGAACCATGGCAAAGAAACTTGTCCATTCCAACAAGCTGGATTAACTCCGGCCTGAGTGGAAAAAGGAGGAAATAAATATGTGGCAGCTCAACATGGTGTTTTGCATCGCTGTTGGTTTCGGTTCCTTTGCATGGGCTCTTAAAAGGACAATGGATGCTGAAAAAATGAAGAAAAAGGGTTAGGCTGTAACTTTTATAAATGCATTTTAAAGAAGAAAACGGAGGCGGCTTAAGCCGCCTCCGTTTTCTATAGTTCAGGTATAGTTGCAAATATACTCTACTAGCTTGCTTTTATCGTGTATGGTGCTATAAGATATTTACTAAAGTTGATTGAAGCAAATATTTGATTTATTTGAAAGGCGGAATAGATTTGAAGATCGTTCTTGTCGGAGCCGGAGAAGTAGGTTACAACGTTGCTAAAGATCTTTCTGCCGATGGGCACGACATAATTGTGGTTGAAGATGACGAAGAGAGGGCCATCCGTGTCGAGAACGACCTCGACGTTATGGTAGTGAGAGGAAACGGAGCCAGGCCCAGTGTCCTTGAAAAAGCCGGAGTCAAGGCGGGAGCTGAGGATATACCCCTTCTCATTGCCTGTACCAACAAGGACGAAGTCAACATAATGTCATGCTGGATCGCAAAAAAAATGGGTGTACCTCATGTCATTGCCAGAGCTGTAGGCCTTGAATTCACAGATAACGAGGGTTGGGCAAAGGACCTTGGCATAGATATGCTTATCTCTCCGGAAAGGTCAGTTGCAAGGGAACTTGAGGAACTTCTTGAGGTAAGAGGAGCTCTCCATGCCGTTGAGATCGCAGGTGGCAAGGCGGGCATATACGTCTTCAGGATAGCAGAGGACTCAGTAATAAAAGAGATGCCCTTATGTGATGTAAGGAAGAAAAATCCAAATCTTATCACACTTGTTGTCTCGATCCAGAGAGATGGCAAAAGTTTTGTTCCGAAAGCTAACGATGCTCTGCTGCCCGGTGACATATGCTATTCAATGTGCTATCGGGACCAGGTTCATGAGCTTGAATCGCTTTTTCAGCCCTCTCTTTCAAAAAAACTGAGAAGGGTCTTCATAATAGGAGCAGGAAAAATAGGTTTTCAGACAGCCAAACGTCTGATAACCAGAACGCCCGGGATCGAGATCTGTATAGTCGAGGAGGACAAAGCCAAGAGCGAGCGCATAGCGGCCGAACTTCCTGAAGTGCTGGTGATATGCGGGGACGGTGCGGATTCTGAGCTGCTTCTTTCAGAAGGAGTCGACAAGGCGGATGGTTTTGTTGCCGCAACAGATCAGGACGAGACCAACCTTATGCTTGCAGTTCTTGGCAAGACCCTGGGAGTTTCAAAGAGCATAGCAGTGGTCAAAAGGTCGAATTACCTGGGAATGACAGAGCATATCCCAGTGGATTCCATAGTAAACAGAAACCAGACACTAGCACAGGTCATAATACGATACGTCCGCTACCCCGGCTCTTCAAGGGTACTCACTGTCTTTGAAGAAATCAGTTCCGAAGCTCTTGAACTGACCCTGTCAGGGGAATCGCCATCCGTGGGCATGGCTCTTATGGATCTTCACATGCCTGCCGGGTCGATAATAGGCCTTATAGAGAGAAATCAGGAACTACTCATTCCAACAGGAAGGACAGAACTTAAAAAGGGAGACAAAATAGTTGTATTTGCCTCTGCGAACACAATGCCGCAGGTAATGGAAGTTCTTGGAGAATCAGCAAGGTGAAATTAAGAGTGGTCGCAAGATTTCTTGCCGTTATAGTTTTTCTGATTTCATTATGCATGCTGATGCCGCTCGGATGGGCAGTTAAAGATGGCAGCAGCGACATCAGAGCCTTTACAATTTCGATCGCAGCGGGTTGTCTCTTTTCGCTGATCCTCTTCTTATTTGGTTGCAAGGCCAGGGCAAAGGATATGGGAACAAGAGAGGCATTTGCCGCTGTGGCTCTTGCATGGATATTCGCCTCTCTCCAGGGGTGCCTTCCCTACATTGCAGGAGGCTACATCCCCTCCTTCACAGATGCTTATTTTGAAGCGATGTCCGGGTTTACCACGACAGGAGCAACAATACTCACCAATATTGAGATGAATCCCAGGGGTATTCTTATGTGGCGGGCACAGACCCAATGGCTTGGAGGAATGGGTATAGTTGTTCTGACCCTTGCCCTGCTCCCCATGCTTGGAATGAGCGTTACCCAGCTTTTCAAGGCAGAAGTACCCGGACCAGTGCTGGAAAAAATAAGTCCGAGGATACAGGATGTCGCGACGATGCTTTGGAAGGTGTACATGGGCCTGACTATCCTTGGAATAGCCGTGCTTTTCTCAGGAGGCATGAGTTTTTATGAGTCTATTTGCCATATATTCACAACTGTATCCACAGGAGGGTTTTCTCCAAGAAACGCCAGTATAGCGGCCTATGATTCAGCGTATTTTGATTGGGCGCTTACCATAATAATGTTTTTGTCGGGAGCTAACTTCAACCTGCATCTTCTGGCAATAAAAAAGAAGAGCCTCAACCCATACAAAGATCCGGAGTTTATTTTTTATGTGAAGACAGCTTTTGCAGCAACTTTTGCCATATCCTTTTACCTTTACACACAGGGTTTTTCACACACTGTTATGCACGCTCTACGCTACGGTGCCTTCCAGGTTGTTAGCATAATGACCACTACAGGATATGTAACAGCGGATTATTCGCTCTGGCCTCCATTCACGCAGGTACTGCTTTTATCACTGATGTTCATCGGAGGTTGCGCGGGCTCCACTGCAGGATCCATCAAATGTATCCGTATCCAGGTCATTTTCCGGCAGATCGCTGCTGAAGTAAAAAGATTTATCCATCCCCATGCAGCGATCACAGTAAGGGTGGGAAATCAGACGATAGAGAGCAGGATGGTGGCTTCCACGGCGACCTTTATTGTTTTATATGTCCTGATTTTCGTCTTTTCCTCCGTTGCTGTGTCAGCGACAGGAGAGGATCTGATAACATCTTTCAGCGCCGTAGCCACAACGCTTGGAAATGTTGGTCCCGGATTTGGGGCTGTAGGCCCAGTTGATAACTTTGCCTCCCAGCATGACGCCGCAAAGTGGATATATTCATTTTGCATGCTTTGCGGAAGGCTGGAGCTGTACACGATCCTCGTGCTCTTCTCAAAGGACACCTGGCACAGATAAATATCAAATTTCGGTTCTTTCCCCTTCCCATTCACTGATATCCACATAGATAACCACACAATATGTAGTGTTTGGTGGATAAGGTTCTATTGCATATAGTGTTTTGCCACTTACATATATAAATTTTTATGTTATTATAATTATTGTCATCAGATAATTTGACGGAATTATTGCCCTTAAGATCAAAGGGAGGTTTTATATCATTATGTTGCAGAAACCGGAATTTAATAAACCAGCAAGAGAGATACTCAACGACCGCTACCTGTGGAAGGACGATTTCGGAAATTCATCTGAAACACCTGAGCAGATGCTTTTGCGTGTAGCCAGGCATGTCGCGTCTGCCGAAAAAACCGCCCCGCTCCAGTATGTATGGACCGACGAATACTACGATGTGATGGCAAAGCTTCTATTTCTGCCCAACAGTCCCACTATCATGAATGCCGGGCGCCCCGCCCCCCATGGTCAGCTGGCTGCCTGTTTTGTTATAGGGATTGAAGACTCTATGGAAAGCATATGTGAGGCGATAAGGAAACAGATGCTGATCCACAAGAGCGGAGGAGGAACAGGTTTCAATTTCTCAAACCTGCGCAGCAGCGGGGCAAAAGTTAACAGCACGAACGGACGGGCATCGGGTCCGATCTCCTTTATGAGCCTTTTTGACAAGGCAACGGAAACGGTCCAGCAGGGCGGGATGCGCAGGGGAGCCAACATGGGCATCCTCAACGTTGACCACCCGGATATACGCGACTTCATACACTGTAAGGACAAAGATGGGACGATCGCAAATTTCAATATTTCTGTGGGTGTTTTCGACAGTTTTATGGAGAAAGCAGAGGCTGCCCCTGATGGAGTTGAAGCCGGACTTCTTGACGAAATCGCAGAGACAGCCTGGCGGACAGGAGATCCGGGAATAATATTCCTGGATGCCATCAACAGGGGAAATACAACCCCTGATCTTGGCCCTCTTACCAGTACCAACCCCTGCGGCGAATCACCCCTATATCCTAACGAGGCTTGCAACCTGGGATCGATAAACCTGGCCAAAATGGCGATAAAAGGCGAGTTTGATTATGAACTTTTAAAGAAGACAGCAGCTATTGCTACGAGGTTCCTTGACAGCGTGATAGACGTAAACCACTATCCGCTTCCGGAAATATCCGAAGCGGTCAGGCATACGCGCAAGATCGGGCTTGGAGTGATGGGCTGGGCTGACCTTCTTTTCCAGCTGAGGATCCCTTATGACAGCGAACAGGCCATAGAGCTTGCAGAAAAGATAATGTCCCTGATCAAAGATACGGCGCACAAAACATCAGTTGAACTTGGAAAAGAAAAGGGCATACCAGGAGCGCTTGAACATCTTGGGCGCCGCAACGCGACCCTTACATGCATCGCTCCCACCGGAACGATAGCTCTTCTTGCGGACTGTTCTTCGGGGATCGAACCCCTCTTCGCGCTTGAGCACACCCGGGTACGCACCCAGATAGACGGTACAAAGGTGATCATGAAACAGGTGAACAGGCATTATGCCGAGGCCTTCAAAGAAGAACTGCCGGAAAATGTAATAAAATCTGTTTTCATCACGTCCCATGATGTGGCTCCGCTCTCCCATGTCCGCACCCAGGGAGTGTTCCAGAAATACACAGACCTTGCGGTCTCAAAAACGGTCAATCTCCCACACGAGAGCACAAAGAAGGACGTGCTTGATTCTTATGTCCTCGCGTGGAAACTGGGATGCAAGGGAATAACGATATATCGCGACGGCTCAAAGTCAATGCAGGTCCTTTACAGGAAAGAGGAAGACAAAAAGCTTCAGCCGGAAGGCGAGGACATGAAGGCCGAAGGGTCTTTTGACAAAGTCCCTGTTGCTGTGCCTGCGGCAAGGCCGATAAAGCTCCTTCTCAAGAGAAGGCAGGACTGACAGGGACATTTACCCGATTTAACCCGAAAATAGATATGGAAGACCGAAGGGACGATCCTTCGGTCTTTTTTGTTGTTCCGAAGCATGACAGGTCAGATGTTCACAGAAAAAATAGTCAGACATTGTCAAATTTACCGATATCTTTCATGTTAGAATTGCTTGCAATTAACGTACTATTCAAAATATGGCTCAAATTGTGAAAATTATATTGACGTTTTAGCAAAATGTGTATATATATGTGTAACACACAACGAAAGCAGAAAGCGGTATAGCTTGTAAATATCATAAAAGATCCACATCCGGCCTTAATAGTAAAGACTAGCAAGCAACAAGGTATCTGCATTTGCAGGGGAAAGTCACTCTGCAGCAGGGGCATGGATAACAGAGAGCATTTGATTCATCTGATCTGTCTGCAGATTTTCAAGCTTAAGAGCGTTATCGATAATAAATATAAAAATTTGTGTTTTCAGATAATTTAACAAAAAATGCTAATTTTCAAAACTTTTATTAGCCTGACCCTGTCCGTAGAATTCAAAACGAGTACAAAACAATAAACTTCATTCTTTAAAATTATCTTTAGCAAATTTTAATGTTTACATTTAAGGGCATCATTGGTTTTTTATAAGTAATTGTGGAGGAGGTGAGATGGGCTTATTGATCCTGGTAACAGAATATCTGTAAGATTTTGTGAAATGGCAGGAACAGAGCTGAAGAATCAAAAAGGAGTGGATGGAAGTGCTGAAGTTGGTCAGAAAAGGAGTATATTTGCTCCGCGGAAACCTCTTGGTAGAAGAGGCGGAAAATATCAACATGGATGAGATAAACGACCGCTTGACAAACGCAGGCCTCGATCCAATGGGAAGTGTCCTGCCCGACAAGATGAAAGCGTCAAACGGAACCATTGCCTGTCGTATCCTGCAGGCGCACAATGCAGATAAGACGGGTGAAAAATTAAAGATACATTTTGATGCCTTGGCATCACATGACATTACCTATGTGGGGATAATTGAGACTGCGATAGCCAGCGGCATGAAAAAATTCCCGATACCCTATGTGCTGACAAACTGCCATAACAGCCTTTGTGCCGTTGGCGGGACCATAAACGAGGATGACCATGTCTATGGACTCTCCGCAGCAAAGAAATTCGGGGGGGATTTCGTTCCTCCGCATATGGCTGTTATCCACTCATATGTACGGGAGATGATGACGGGCTGCGGCAGGATGATCCTTGGTTCTGACAGCCATACGAGGTATGGTGCGCTCGGAACGATGGGGATAGGTGAAGGAGGTCCGGAGCTGGTAAAACAGCTTTTGAGCCATACTTATGACTTCCCTCGTGCAGAGGTCGTAGCGGTTTATCTTAAGGGTTCGCCGCATCCCGGCGTAGGTCCGCAGGATGTTGCCCTTGCTCTCATAGGGGCGGTTTTCAAAGATGGTTTTGTAAAAAACAAAGTTTTGGAATTCGTTGGTCCGGGCGTCAGCAGCCTGCCTGTAGAATTCCGGAACGGGATAGACGTAATGACAACTGAAACAGCCTGTCTCTCTTCTATATGGAGGACTGACGGCAGTGTGAAAAAATATTATGAGATACACGGAAGACCCGCTGATTACACGCAGCTTGATCCAGATGAAGCTGCGTGGTATGACGGAGCCGTGGTGATCGATCTTGATAAAGTCAAGCCAATGATCGCCCTGCCCTTCCACCCCAGCAACGTTTATACGATAGATGACCTGAACGAAAATGCCGGGGATATACTGGAAAAGGTAGAGAAAGAAGCCTCAGGGCAGATAGAGAATCCCAATCTCACGCTTTCCCTTAAGGATAAAATCCGCAGCGGACGTCTCTGTGTCGATCATGGCGTCATTGCCGGATGCGCGGGAGGTACACCGGACAACATCGTAGCAGCGGCGCAGATACTCAAGGCAGGCAAATCAGGGATCGGCGAGTTTTCGCTGAGCGTATATCCGGGCAGCCAGCCGATAAAGATGGAGCTCGTGGAAAACGGCACCCTTTATGACCTGATGTCTGTGGGAGCGACTGTAAGGACAGCCTTCTGCGGTCCATGTTTCGGAGCATGTGACACTCCTGCCAACAATGGGCTAAGCATCAGACATACCACCAGGAATTTCCCTAACCGGGAGGGCTCAAAACCTGACGGCGGGCAGCTTGCTTCTGTAGCTCTTATGGATGCCAGATCGATAGCGGCTACTGCCGCGAATGGCGGGATCCTCACCTCAGCGGAGCAATATGGGGAATTCCTCCATGATGTCGAATATACATTTCGAAAAGAGATATACGACAAAAAGGTCTATCGCGGATTTGGAAAGCCTCAGTCCGAAAGGGAACTCGTATATGGTCCCAATATCCGTCCGTGGCCCAGGGTCTATCCCCTGGCAGAAAATCTGATGCTCAGCGTGGCCTCGGTAATTACCGATCCTGTTACGACCACGGATGAACTTATTCCGTCCGGTGAGACGTCATCTCTTCGCTCCAATCCGCTGAAACTGGCTGAATACGCCCTTTCACGCAAGGATCCGGGATATGTAGGCAGGGCAAAAGCGGTCCAGGCTCTTGAAAACACGCGCAGAAAGACGACTGATGCCGGATCCGGGGAGGTACCTTTTGACCTTAAATCCGTGCTTGCACTGACTAAAACAAACGATCCCCTAAAAAATACAGGAATAGGCAGCACAATATTCGCTGTAAAACCGGGGGACGGTTCTGCCCGTGAACAGGCGGCATCTTCCCAGAAAGTACTCGGTGGCCAGGCAAACATTGCAGAAGAGTATGCAACCAAAAGATACAGAAGCAATCTCATCAACTGGGGAATGATACCCTTTATCATCGCCCGGGAAAACAGGGAAAAACTTTCCGTAGGAGACTGGATATTCATACCCGGGATCCGCAGCGCAGTCATGGAAGGCCACGATCAGATCCATGCTGTCGTGATACACGGAGCTTCAAGGACGGATATCACGCTTAAGATGCCGGGCCTCACCAGGGAGGACAGGGAGATCATCCTTGCAGGATGCCTTATGAATTATTACTCGCTGCAGAACGATCTTCAGAGTGAGATAAACAGAAAAAAAGCAGTGATCAAATACATTTAGATATCCAAAGAGAAGGGTGGGAATGATATGAAAATTGGAATGAAGACACCGTTGGTCGAGATGGACGGGGATGAAATGACCAGGGTCATCTGGGGGGAAATAAAAGAGATCCTGCTTGAACCTTATATTGACCTGAAAACAGAATACTACGACCTTGGACTAAAGAAACGCGATGAAACAGATGACAGGATAACTGTGGAAGCCGCCGAGGCGGCAAAAGTATACGGCGTAGCAGTAAAATGTGCCACAATAACGCCGAACCAGCAAAGAGTCGAAGAATATGATCTTAAACAGATGTGGAAGAGCCCAAACGGGACAATAAGGGCGATACTTGACGGAACCGTCTTCAGGTCTCCTATCTTTCTTGACTGTATCAGTCCCACTGTAAGAACATGGAACAAGCCGATCACGATCGCACGTCACGCATACGGTGATATATACAAGGATGTAGAGATGGTCATTGATACTCCTGGCAGGGTCTATATGACATTTGAGCCTGCTGACGGCGATGAGGGAAAAGCTCAAAAAGAGCTGGTCCATGACTTTACGGGTGGCGGTGTCGTTATGGGCATGCATAACCTTGACAGGTCAATAAGGAGCTTTGCGCGTTCATGCTTCAAATATGCGCTTGCTACTAAACAGCCTCTCTGGTTTTCAACCAAAGACACCATCTCAAAAAAGTATGACCACCGCTTTAAGGATATTTTCCAGGAAATATTCGATGCAGAATTCAAGGCGGATTTTGAAAAATGCGGGATAGAATATTTCTACACCCTGATCGATGATGCGGTAGCAAGAGTAATACGTTCTGAAGGGGGCTTTATCTGGGCCTGCAAAAACTACGATGGTGATGTTATGTCAGATATGGTAGCCACTGCATTCGGAAGTCTTGCAATGATGACATCGGTCCTTGTCTCCCCTGATGGCGTCTTTGAATACGAAGCGGCACATGGTACAGTTACCCGCCACTATTACAAATATCTCAAGGGCGAAGCGACTTCCACCAACCCAATGGCGACTATTTTCGCATGGTCGGGTGCTCTCAGGAAGCGTGGGGAGCTTGATGGGATAAAAGAGCTCCAGTCCTTTGCCGACAGACTTGAAAGAGCCTCAACAGAGACGATAGAATCGGGAATAATGACCAAGGACATTGCATCTATAGCTGATATATACGACAAAAAGGTCGTTACAACGGAAGAATTTCTCCATGCAGTAGCGGAGAAGCTCAGATAAAGTAATATAATCAAAGGGAGGAGGAAAGAAATTTTCCTCCTCCGTTGACTAAGAATGAAAGGTGATGGGCAGATTGATATTGCTTAAGACCGCCAGCGCCGGGACGTTGGAATCATCCGACTGCCTGGTGACGGTTTCACCGGCTGAAAAGCTTAAACTGGAATATAAAGGGGCCAACAGCGAAGTTTTTGCTGAAAGGACGATGGCGCTTGTTGAGAACGTGTCAAAAAGATACGGCCTCAGCGGAGCTGAGATATCGATCCAGGATCAGGGTGCCCTTGAGATAACGATAAAGGCGCGACTCGAAACAGCTCTCATACGTGCCATAAAGGGAGTGGCGAAAGAATGAAGCCCTGCCGTTCAATGCTTTATATTCCAGGCGATTCTCCCGGCATGATCCAGCACGCGCCAGTCTTTGGAGCTGACAGCATACTGCTTGACCTTGAAGATGCAGTGGCTCTCACGGAGAAGGATGCAGCAAGAAAAATGGTCGCTTGCTACTTACAGGATTATGATTTTAAGGATCTCATTGTAACTGTCAGGGTAAACGGCGCGGATACGGAATTTTTTGATGACGACCTGAAGGAGATCATCCCATGTTCCCCCGCTGCCATCAGGATCCCAAAATGCAATGGTCCCGCAGATGTTCTGGCCGCGGACAAAAAAATTGAAGAGATAGAAAAAGCGAATTCCATTCCTGTCGGAAAAGTGAGAATACATGCAATGATCGAAACAGCCGTGGGTGTAGAGAGCGCATTCTTTATAGCATCCGCATGCCCTCGTGTCCAGGCCCTTACACTTGGAGGACAGGACCTTACGGCAGATATGGGTGTCCAGAAAACTAAAGAGGGCTGGGAACTTTTTTATGCGAGAAGCAGAGTCGTAGTTGCAGCACGTGCTGCCGGTGTGGATGTATATGACACGGTGTGGGCAGACATCAGTGATAAAGAAGGACTGCTCAAGGAATGCAGATCGATAGTGGGTCTTGGATTTACCGGCAAGGCGGCCATACATCCCGATCAGATAGAAACGATCCATCAGGCTTTCATGCCGAACGAAAAAGAATTCAGAAAAGCGATTCGTGTAATGGAAGCCGCGGAAAATGCGAAAAAAGAGGGTAAAGGTGTCATCTCTGTTGACGGCAAAATGGTAGATGCTCCTGTTGTGGCAAGAGCCCGCCATCTTTTGGACCTTGCAGATCTCTATGGTTTTGAAAGGAGTGGCTCGTAATGTATATGACTCTGAATTCCCTGGGCAGAAACGTTCCTCTTGAACTTCCCGGAGTCGGGTCTTTTGCTCCATATGAGTCACCATTTGCCATGCTCGGTCAGCCCGGCGCATTTGTGGGGGCTCAGATGCAGCTGCGCCGTCCGGCGCCTGCCAGGAGCAAGGTCGTTGAAAATATTGAAAAGGCTGTGGAACTGTCGGGACTGAAAGACGGAATGACGATCTCGTTCCACCACCATCTGAGAAATGGTGATGCCGTGATACCCATGGTCCTTGATGTCCTGCGAAAAATGGGTTTTAAAGGTCTTACCCTTGCTCCAAGCTCGATACCGGATGCCCACGACTGTATTGCTGACTATATCCGCAGCGGCCTGATAAACCGCCTTTATACTTCTGGAGTCCGCGGCGAACTCGGGAAGCTTCTATCCGGCGGCGAGCTGGAAATACCCGTAGTGATCCGCAGCCATGGTGGACGGGCCAGGGCTATAGAGGAAGGATCGATATCTATAGATGTCGCATTCCTTGCAGCTCCTGCCTGCGATCCACTTGGCAATATCACAGGCAGTACAGGGCCTTCCGCATGCGGTTCCCTTGGTTATGCAATAACGGATGCCAGATATGCGCGGCATGTCGTCGCTATAACGGACAACCTTGTGGAATATCCGCTTAATCCCAGAATCTCTATACCGCAGTACCTGGTAGACAGCATAGTATGTGTCGACAGTCTGGGAGATCCGAAAAAGATCGCGACAGGAGCTGCAAGGATAACAAGGAACCCTGTTGACCTGAAGATCGCCAAAGATTCTTTCCGGCTGATGAAAGCTTCAGGAATATTAGAGCCTGGTTTCTCTTTTCAGATGGGAGTGGGCGGAGCAAGCCTGGCTGTGGCAAAATATCTCGGGGAATATATGAAGGAAAAAGGTCTCTGCGGCAGCTTCGGACTTGGCGGAGTGGGTGGGTATATGGCGGGCATGCTTGAGGAGGGGCTCTTTGACGCAGTCTTTGATGTCCAGAGTTTTGATTCGGCTGTTACAAATTCGATGCAGAAAAATCCGAAACACATCGAAATAGATGCCTCTTGGTATGCTAGTCCCTTTAATGCAGGGTGTATAGTAAACAACCTGGACTGCGTCATCCTGGCAGCTCTTGAGGTCGATACGGATTTTAATGTAAACGTACTCACAGGACATGATGGAGTACTCAGAGGCGCATCCGGCGGACATCAGGATACTGCCGCGGGGGCAAAACTCTCTATAGTGGTCGCTCCTTCTTTCAGGGGGGGCGTTCCCTCAATAAAGAACAAAGTCACAACAGTAACGACACCCGGTGAGACAGTAGACGCCATCGTAACTGAGAGGGGGATCTGCATTAACCCCCGCAGGGAAGATCTTCTTGGCTCTGCTTTAAAATCAGGGCTCCCGGTCGTTGATATCACGGAATTGAAGAAGGAAGTCGAAAAACTCACAGGCGTCCCGCGTCCTGCTGAATTTGATCACGATAAAATTGCCGCAGTAGTTGAATATCGCGACGGGACCCTTATAGATACTGTATATTGCAGGAAATAGGGGATATTTTCAAATCACTGTATCAAAAACATCTACTTGAACTGAAGTGTGAAGAGAGGTTGTTTGACAAGGTTTCTGCCACTGCCTCATCAGACACATTGAAGCTTGTCCGCCTAACAAGGACCGATCAGAACGTACAAACAAATCAATAAAAGCGGGACGAAGAAAGGAAAAAATCTTCGGCCCGCTCTTTTTTATCGGCGCCAACCTGAAGTAGGTGGCACCAGGAGAAAGGAGAGACAGAGGTTTGTCAGAGTCTATTTATCTTCCATAAAAGGATATGAATACCAACGCGGCGGCATAAGGATTTCTTTTATTGTCTTCGGGGAAACCCATTTTAAGAGGTTCAACTGGCTCCCGGCCTTGTCATTTGTCCCTGATGCCCGTCCGCCGCCGAACGGCTGCAGCCCTATACAGGCTCCTGTCGTTTTGTCGTTTATGTAGAAATTGCCTGCTGCGTATTTCAGTGCCTCATGCGATTTTCTTATCGCCGCACGGTCTTTTGCAAAGAAGCTTCCTGTAAGGGCGTATGGAGATGTGTTATTGCAGATGTCCATTGTTTCTTCAAATTTATCGTCATCGTAAACGAAAAGAGTGAGGATAGGTCCGAATATTTCTTCTTCCATTGTCAAAAAGTGCGGATTGACGGTCTTAATTATCGTAGGCTTGATAAAGTATCCTATACTTTTATCCCCCGAGCCGCCGTGGATTATTTCTGCTTCAGACGACTTTTTTGCGTAACTTATGTACTTCATGCAGTTGTCAAAAGAATTTTCGTCAATGACGGCATTTACAAAATTACGGAAATCACGGGGATCTCCTGTCTTTATGGATACCATCATTTCATCCAGTTGGTTCTTAACTTCGCCCCAGCGGCTTACGGGAATGTAGCAGCGTGATGTTGCAGAACATTTTTGCCCTTGATATTCAAAAGCGCCTCTTATCATAGCAGTTGCAGTTTCTGTTGCGTCTGCTGAATTGTGCATGAAAACAAAGTTTTTGCCGCCTGTCTCACCGACAAGACGGGGGTATGACTTATATGTGTTCAGATTTTCAGCTATACCCTTCCACAAACCGTTAAAAACCTGGGTTGAACCTGTGAAGTGTACGCCGGCAAGATCCTTATGCGCAAGTACTACCTTGCTGCCCACCGATCCAGGGCCTGGCATGAAGTTTAAAACCCCTGCGGGCAGTCCCGCTTCTGCATAAATCTTCATCAGATAGTAGCTTGACAGCAGTGATGTGGTTGCCGGTTTCCATACCACGGTGTTTCCCATCAGCACAGGGGCCATCGGGAGATTTGCCGCGAGAGCGGTGAAATTGAAAGGAGATACTGCGTAAACGAAACCTTCAAGAGGCCTGTATTCAACACAGTTAATGGCCCCATCCTCTGATGTTGGCTGATTTTTGTAAATTTCGCTCATATAGTGGACGCCGTAATGGAAATAATCAATGGTCTCGCTGGCTGATTCTATTTCAGCCTGCCATACGTTTTTGCTTTGCCCCATCATCGTAGCTGCGTTTAATATGTAGCGATATTTTGTTTTTATCAGCTCCGCTATTTTCATAATGATTGCTGCGCGGTCGGTGTAAGACATGCCCGCCCATTTATTGTGGGCATCAAGGGCCGCCTTGATTGCTATTTCCATTTCCGCACTTCCTGCTTTGTGATAGACCGCCAACCTGTGTTTGTGATCGTGAGGCATAACGACACTGCCTGTATTGCCGGTACGGATCTCTTCTCCACCTATGATAAGAGGTATTTCTGCGACATTAGAAGATATTTCCTCAATGGCTTCTTTTAGAAGTTTTCTATCCATTGATCCCGGAGCGTAATCTCTGGATACATCATTAAACGGTTTTTCATAACTAAAAAGAGCGTTGCTCAAACCAAAAACCCCCTTGATATTTTTTAAATGCAACTAGGTTGCATTTAAGTGTCGCGAGTATGATAACCTGATCAGATTATCGAGTCAAGAGATGTTTTTGTATTTTTACAGAAATAAATAAATCATATAGTAAAATTAGTAACTAAAAGTAGTTATATTATTTATTTTAATTTAAAAACATTAATTTTAGTAATATTTATTATCGATTCGTGATTCTCCTATTGTCATCCATTTGTGATTATGTGCAGAAGCTCAGTTAGCTTCAAATTACTAAATCGTCACTGAAAAGCATGAATAAATTAGTTATTGAATAAAAAATTTGCTGAATGCATCAGTCACAATCCGGAAAGGCAATTGGACACCTGGAACAAGGACATACAAGGGATCACCGAATGACATCGCTGCACCGTCGGACACACTGAACCAGTGGAGGAAATAGCTGGCCGCTGTCAGGAAGATGTTTACTGCGACAAAGGATACAGGAGTAAAAAGTTACATGAAAATCGGCAATATGACAGCTGAAAGAATACTATGTTATGGCAGGCAACTGGCAGGAGGGCAGAATCGGGGGATGAAATAAACGGTCTTGATGGCATCCTGCAGCTTCGACCTGAAAAAACTGCTGAAATCACTCGGGGTTTTTTGTCTCAATCACCAACAAGCCTGATTTTGGGAGTGCGGATAAATTTTTGGGCTGTAATTATGTGGCACGACCAAATATGCTTATTTTTGTATTTACCTATTTTCTTAAGGGCATAATCATATCAATAGGGATGTTTACTGCCATAATATCTCCCGGCAGAACAAAATTATCTTCAATAGAAGGCAGTTCCATTTGAATTTGAGAAAATTCTTTTTTTGGATCAGCGTCCTGAGGTGTCAGTGTAATAATAACGGAAAAAAGGTCATGTCTGATCTCAAGTACGCGGCAAATAACTTTGTTTTGGCATTCATCACCCATGCGAAAAGGAAGGATTCTATGAGCCCGTACGCCAATATATTTCGTATCATCAGGTATAAAGGTATTACACCTTAAGTTAACTTTCCAGTCGAAAGCATGCACAGTGTTATGTGATAGTTTTTCTGCTTTTGAGTAGTTTTTGCATCCTGATAGCAAAGCTGACGCTAATGTTGATGGAGAATTGAAGAATTCATTGACCGAACTGACCTTTTCAGAATGGCCTTTGTTTATGACACATACCTTCTTACATAGCCTGTAAACTTCATCCCTGTTATGAGATACATAAAGAGTGCTCCCTTTGTATTTACCAAGGATTTCTGTGAGTTCCTTTTCGACCTGCCAACGCAGATAACTGTCAAGGGCCGATAATGGTTCATCAAGCATTATGATTTTAGGATCACTTGCCATAATTCTGGCAAGAGCAACACGCTGCTGCTGTCCCCCTGAAAGCTGTCCAGGATAATGTTTTTCAAGTCCTGTTAAATAAAAACTTTCCAGAAGGAGGTCTAACCGTTCTTTTGTGTTCTTTTGCCCATTACAGTTTTTCAGAACGGTATAAAGATTCTGCTCCACTGTCATATTAGGAAAAAGGGCGTAGTTTTGGAAAAGCAATCCGACATGTCTTTCCTGAGGGCTCAGGTTGATCTTCTTGTCTGAGTCAAACAATGTTACGCCGTCTACGACGATACGTCCTTCATCCGGTTTGACTATGCCAGCTATGCATTTCAGCGTCATGCTTTTGCCGGAACCTGAAGATCCCAGCAGAGCCAGTATCTCATTCCCCGCTTCAAACTCGGTGTTAAGGACGAAATTACCGAACGATTTAATTATTTTAACGTATATTGACATTTTTACCTCTAATCTTCATGCTCAAAATGATCTTTCGCTGCCCCAACAGGCTGTTTATAGCTATTTTCGAGCATATTTACCGTTACCAGTACTATAAACGAAATTATAAGATTTATAAATACCCACTTATAGGCAAGAGCGTCGTTTCCTTCTCTCCAAAGTTGGTATACCGTTGTAGATATTATTGCGGTCCTGCCTGGAATATAGCCGGAGACCATTGTTGTAGCTCCGAATTCTCCAAGCGCACGCGCAAAAGAGAGAACTGCGCCGGCGAGGATACCCTGTTTGCAGTTTGGCATCACGACCCGCCAGAATAGGAAGGTATTCGATAATCCGAGAGTTTGTCCTGAGTAGAGCAGTGTGCTGTCAAATGATTCAAACGCGCCTCGGGCAGTGCGATAGATCAAGGGAAAGGAAATTATTGTTGTTGCGAAAACAGCCGAATACCACGTCATAGTCAATTTAAAGCCAAATACTTCAAGAACCCGCGAACCTACCGGTCCCAACGGGCCTATAATTTTTAGCAGGAAAAATCCAATCACAGTTGGGGGCAAAACCAGAGGCAAAGTCAGAATACCATCAAGCACCCCTTTAATAAGCCGAGGTGTTTTTGCAATGTAATGCGCGGCAAATATTCCCAGGAAAAATGTAATGAATGTTGAAATCAATGCTACTCTCAACGAATTATAAAGAGGAAACCAGTCCATGTTTTACCCCTATTCAGTTAGTTATGAAAAAGGATGGCCACGTCTTATCCATGCATGACCACCCCTTAATTAATTCGGGTTCTCTTATTTGGCTGGAACAGCGAATCCAATTTTGTTAAAGATCTTTAAGCTTTCCGGTCCCTTAAGAAAAGCAATAAATGCGTTCGCCGCTTCGGGATTTTTCGCATTCTTCAAAATTGCTGCAGGGTAAGTTATCGGCCGGTGACTTCCCTTCGGTGCTTCTGCTACAACATCCACACCTTTTGATGTTGCGGCATCGGTGCTGTATACAACACCGCAATCAACGGCTCCGGCAGCGACCTGTGAAAGAACTTCTTTTACATTACTTGCGTAGCTTATTTTGTTCATGCTTTTAAGTTTGTCCCAAAGGCCAAGATTTCTGTATATTTCTTCCGAGTATTGTCCGACCGGAACATCCGAATTACCGAGTGCAATGATAAAAACCTTTTCTGTGACTACATCTTTAAAGTCATTGATCCCTTTGGGATTGTGCCCTTTTGGAACCACCATCACAACTTTATTGGAAACTATGTTGAAACGTGTCCCATCCATTACAAGGTCAAGTTTCTTGGTGTTTACCTTGGAAGCCGCCTTAATGTCGATCTGATCCATTTGCTTCTGGCCTGCCGATATGAAAATATCGCACTCCGCACCCTGTTCGATCTGTGTTTTCAGGGTGCCGCTTGAATCAAAATTAAAGATGATCTTTACGTCAGGGACTGTTTTTTTGTACGCTTCCGCGATCATATTCATAGATTCTGTCATTGACGCCGCAGCGAATACAGTCAGGTTTGTATCGGCGTTTGCGGGTAACGGAAGTGTGAAGAGAGAGAGGATCAATAAGAACAGAGAAAGAAGAGAGAACTTAAAAGATTTTGGCACAATCACATTAAAGACCTCCTATTGCAACTAAGTATCAACAAGAGGATTATAGTAGAGCCTCTTTGTTTTTGCAACATTGTTGCGACTATTGGGCATTAAAGCTTTTTATTGGCCCGGATCTATCTCGTAAAAATTGCTTTTAGGCATAATAATAGGGGATGTCCATGCAGCGGACACCCCCGAAAACATCAAATACTATCATTTTTAATGATAACAGTCGGGTTCTTTGGGTCGTGCCACTTATAGTGGTTTATCCCTCAGTACCGCTCCCTCGACACCGGAACTTGCAAATGCCCTGTATCTTGTGAGGAAAGGACTGTCTGTCGGTTGTACTCGGGGAACGAATTTTTCTCTTCTCTTTGCGAGCACTTCTTCGCTTACCTTAAGATCAAGGTTTTTTGCCGGAATGTTGATCGATATGATATCTCCTTCTTCAACTAGTCCTATAGGACCGCCTACAGCTGCCTCAGGAGAAACATGTCCGATGGAAGCGCCTCTCGTAGCTCCGGAAAAACGGCCGTCTGTTATGAGTGCGACTGTGCCTCCCTTGCCCTGACCCATTATGGCGGAGGTCGGTGTGAGCATCTCACGCATTCCGGGGCCTCCCTTAGGTCCTTCAAAACGGATGACTACCACATCTCCGTCCTTTATCTCATTGTTCAGGATGGCTTTGCTTGCTTCCTCTTCACAGTCAAAGACCCTTGCGGGTCCTTCATGTACGAGCATTTCCGGAAGCACGGCAGACTGTTTTACGATAGCTCCTAGCGGAGCCAGAGTGCCTTTCATAAAGGCCAGTCCGCCCTCTTTGTGATAAGGGTCTTCGACCGGGCGGATAACGTTGTCGTTTACGACCTTTGCCTTTTTGAGGTTTTCTTTTACGGTATTTCCTGTGACAGTTATCAGTTCTCCGTGTATCAGGCCTTTTTCAAGAAGTCTTGCCATAAGTCCCTCGACTCCCCCGGCCTGCCAGAGGTCCTCAATATGGTGATGACCCGCTGGGCTCATTGAACAGAGATGGGGGACCCTTGCTCCGATCTCGTTGAAGAGTTCTAGAGGGAGTTTAAGTCCTGCGGCCCATGCAATCGCAGGAAGGTGGAGCGAGGTGTTCGTAGATCCTCCAAGGGCGAGATCGACGGCAAGAGCGTTTTCAAAAGCTTCCATCGTAAGGATATCCCTTGGCCTTATGTTCTTTTCAACGAGTGTCATTATTGCCCGTCCCGCATCTTTGGCTAGCCTGACACGACCGGCATGGACGGCCGGGATCGTACCGTTTCCGGTAAGCCCGAGTCCGAGTGCCTCCATCATGCAGTTCATGGTGTTTGCCGTGAACATCCCCGAGCATGATCCGCATCCGGGACAGGCATTGTCTTCGACATCCCTTAGTTCTTCATCTGAAATTTTGCCTGCCGCCTTCATCCCGACCCCTTCAAAAACACTGTTTAGGTCAAGGACCCTTCCCTTCATGGTGCCTGCCATCATAGGGCCGCCGGAGATCACGACGGAAGGGAGGTTAAGTTTGCCTGCAGCCATAGCCATTCCGGGGACTATCTTGTCGCAGTTGGTAACGAGGACAAGACCGTCGAAGGCATGTCCGCGGGCCATGACTTCAATCGAATCCATGATCAGCTCGCGGCTTGGCAGAGAAAACTTCATGCCCTCATGGTTCATTGCTATACCATCGCAGACTCCTATCACAGGAAATTCTATTGGGAGTCCGCCGGCAGCGTATATGCCGGCCTTTACAGCCTCTGTTATGGTCTTAAGATGAACGTGTCCCGGTATTATGGCGTTGTAAGAGTTCGCCACGCCTATCCATGGGCGCTCTATCTCCCAGTCCGTATATCCCGCCGCCTTAAGCAGGGAGCGGTGAGGGCTTCTTTGATAACCCTTTTTTGCCTTGTCGCTGTTCATTCTTAGATCCTTCCCCTCAGTTAAGTATCATCTTGTCTATCGATCCGCCCGGAGGGACCATGGGAAGCACGAGTGCCCCCTGCGGGATCCTGAAATCTACTAGAGCGGGGCCCGGGACGTTCAAAGCCGCCTCTATCGTTTTCCTTATCTCTTCCGGTCTGGTAGCTGAGAAACCGCTTACGCCCATACCCTCTGCAATTTTTACGAAATCAGGATTGCGGTTGTAGATAGTATTAGAGTAACGGTGTTCATAAAAGAGCTGCTGCCACTGACGGACCATACCGAGGCAGGAATTGTTGAGGATGAAGACCTTGACAGGTATATTGTACCGCGCACAGGTGTCGAGCTCCTGGATATTCATCATAAAACTCCCGTCACCTGCGATGCAGCAGACGTGCTGGCCGGGACATGCTAGTGCAGCTCCTATCGCCGCTGGAAAGCCGAATCCCATGGTTCCGAGACCTCCTGATGTCACGAAGCGGCGCGGTTCTTCGACTTTGTAGTGGAGAGCTGCCCACATTTGGTGCTGGCCAACTTCTGTTGTAAGCACTGATTTGCCGCCGGTTATCTCGCGCAGAGATTCTATTACCTGCCAGGGAGCTATCTCTCCTGCGTATTCGTTTCTGGGAAGCGGCTCTTTCTGCCGTATCATCTCAAGCTCTTCAAGCCAGTTTGAACGGTCGAAGTATTTTTTCTTCATTGAGCTTGTGATCGCGTCAATGATCTTACCTGCATCGCCCACAAGCCAGACTTCAGAACCTATAGCTTTATCTATCTCTGCAGGATCGAGGTCGATATGGATTATTTTTGCCGCAGAAGCAAAGCTCGATCTCTTTCCCGTGGTCCTGTCGCTGAAACGGGATCCGATCGCGAGGATGACATCAGCTGTCATGAGTGCCCTGTTAGCTACAGGATGACCGTGCATTCCTGCCATTCCGAGTGAGAGCCCCAGCGGATGTGATTCCGGGAAAGCTCCCTTTCCAAGAAGGGATGTGACTACCGGTATCTCCAGCTTCTCCGCAAGTTCTGTAAGTTTTCCGGCTGCTCCAGACCTTATCACGCCGCCCCCTGCAAAGATGACCGGTCTCTCAGCATGTTCAAGAAGAGAGACAGCATCGTCAAGCTGAGAAAGATCTGATCCTCTCTCAGGATCATACCCCAGGAAGCTTATGTTTTCGGGGTATTCAAATTCTCCGAAACCTTTCTGTACGTCCGCCGGTACATCTATCAGGACAGGCCCCGGCCTTCCCGTAGAGGCGATGTAAAAAGCCTTTTTTACTGCAGAGGGTATCTGTTCCGGAGTCCTCACCTGCATGCTGTGCTTTACAAGTGGGATAGTAGCTCCCATGATGTCTGCCTCCTGAAAAGCATCTGTTCCGATCACCGTGGTTGCTACCTGTCCGGTGATAGCAACCATGGGAACGGAGTCCAGGTTTGCAGTGGCGATACCGGTCACCAGATTTGTTGCTCCGGGACCGGATGTGGCTATGCATACCCCGGGCTTTCCGCTCACTCTCGCATATCCGTCAGCGGCATGCGAAGCTGCCTGTTCATGGCGCATCAGCACGTGGTTGATCTTTGAGTCATATATTGCGTCATAAAGATGGATAACAGTTCCGCCGGGCAGGCCGAATATCGTGTCCACACCTTCTGCTTCAAGGGACTTGACCACCATTTGGGCTCCGTTCATTTTAGCCATTGGAAATACCTCCTATTGTAAAAGCGACACCACCTGAGCCTCGGATCAGTGGCCGGTGTGTAACTTTGCTAAATATACTTTCTGATACTCTCTCCCACCTGGTCAAAGGCGGCTGTTCCGCCGAATTCAAATGGCAGCTCATTTTCAGCTGCATTTTCAAGAAAATCTGATACGGCGCAGTTTACAGCTTTACAGGCTTCCTGCTCCCCAAGATGTTCCAGCATCAGGGCTCCAGAAAGTATCGCCGCAACAGGATTTGACCTGCCTGTGCCAGCAATGTCAGGCGCAGAGCCGTGTACCGGCTCAAACATCGAGAGACCGTCCCCGATGTTTCCTCCCGCGGCTGTACCGAGTCCTCCTGCCAGTCCGGCCTGCAGGTCGCTGATTATATCACCGAAGAGGTTCGGACAGAGCAGTACTCCGTAAGCCGCCGGGTTGCGAACCAGGTGGTAGCAGAGGGCATCCACGTTTACCATGGCATATTTGAGCCCTGGGTATTCCTCTGCCATTACCCTTTTTGCTGTTTCTTCGAAGAATCCGTAAAGTGCAGAGACCGCGTTGGATTTGGATACTACTGTCACTGTATCTTCTCCGCGTTTTTTTGCAAGCTCGCATGCGTATCTAGTGATCCTTTCCACGCCCGGTCTGCTGTTAATGGCAGCCTGTGCAGCGAAGGGATACCCCGGATCTGTTCTCAGGCTGACCATACCTTTGAGTTCATATTTGCCCCTGCTGACATCTACGGGAAGTTCAAGTACACCTGTTTCTGTAGTACCACCTATGCACATGTAAAGGTCTTCAGTGTTTTCACGGACTACCACAGAATCCATTTTCGCCCCCTTTAGGTCGACGGGAGTATGGACTTTCGGCAGTGAAAAGGCGGGACGCAGGTTGACATACTGATCAAAGCGGAAGCGGAAGGCAAGCAGGATGCCCTGTTCCAGGATGCCGGGCTTTACCCTCGGGTCGCCGATAGCGCCGAGGAGCATGGCATCGCATTTCGACATCTCTTCAATAGCCTCTTCAGGAATTACCTCACCTGTCGCCAGGTAGTGCCCTGCTCCGTAAGGGTATTTTTCCCACTCGAAAGAAAAGCCGAATTTTTCGCCGGATTTTTCAAGAACTTTTATGGTCTCCCCGATCACTTCGGGGCCTATCCCGTCACCGGGTATTACCGCTATCTTATATGTTTTCATTTTGATTACCGTCCTTGTTCAGAAAGTCTTGTCCTGACGTAGGGGACCAGCCCCCCAAGACCGATGAGGCTCTGCAGGAATTCAGGGAAAGGCTTGGCATGGTACGTCTCGCCCTTTGTTCTGTTTGTAATAGTTCCTTTTGTCAGGTCTATCTCAATGAGATCTCCCTTTGCAATTCGGTCTGTCTCAGTGCATTCAAGGATCGGGAGACCGATATTTATTGCGTTCCGGTAGAATATCCGTGCGAATGATTTTGCTATAACACAGGATGCACCGGATCCTTTTATTGCGATAGGGGCGTGTTCCCTGCTTGAGCCGCAGCCGAAATTGTTGCCTGCGGTTATAACGTCGCCCTTCGATACTCCTTTTGCATAAGTCTCATCGATATCTTCCATGCAGTGGGCAGCCAGAGATCTTTCGTCGCTTGTAACAAGGTATCTTGCGGGGATTATTACGTCAGTGTCAACGTTGTCGCCATAAACCCAGGCGTTTCCTTTTAATGTCGTGTCCATCTCTTTGCCTCCTATGCCATTATTTCTTTTGGATGGCAGATGTGGCCTGCAACTGCGGATGCTGCCGCTACCATAGGACCGGCCAGGATTACCTCGCTTTTTGGCGATCCCATCCTGCCTACGAAGTTCCTGTTGCTTGTCGATATGCAGCGTTCGCCTGCGGCAAGGATACCAAGGTGGCCTCCGAGGCATGGGCCGCAGCTTGGGGTCGAGATCGCTGCTCCTGCGTCGAGGAATATATCAAAAAGCCCTTCCTTCATCGCCTGGCGGTAGATCTCGTAAGATGCCGGGATGACCATAAGCCTTGTCTTCTTGTGTACTTTCTTTCCTTTGAGTATCCTGGCAGCACTTCTTAAGTCGCTGATTCTGCCGTTGGTGCAGGAGCCGATGAAGA
Source organism: Synergistetes bacterium HGW-Synergistetes-1 (assembly GCA_002839185.1). Classification (NCBI taxonomy): domain Bacteria; kingdom Thermotogati; phylum Synergistota; species Synergistetes bacterium HGW-Synergistetes-1. The sequence goes on from PGXO01000002.1 coordinate 114,952, forward strand.
CCTGGTCGACAGGTGTTCCTGCAGCCTCAGATACAGGTTTTACATTTTCAGGCAGGTGCGGCATTGCCACCTGAGGTTCCATATCTGTCACATCTATCGTGAGGGAAGCTGCATAGACTGCGTCCTTATCGGCAAAGATCGGCTCAAAATGCCTCGCCGCACGTTCGCGGGCGTATTGGAGGAGTTTTTCATCAGGGTTTATCAGACCTGTCTTTCCCCCTGCTTCAATGGCCATGTTTGACAGGGTGAACCTGTCATCAAGTCCAAGCTTTCCAAGAGCCTCTCCGTGGAATTCGAGGGCCATGTAGCGGGCTCCCTCTACCCCGATCTTTCCTATCAGAGCGAGTATCATGTCCTTGCCGCAGATCCATTCCGACGGAGTCCCTTCATAAGAGACCTTCATGGTCTCAGGTACTCTGAGCCAGGTTTCACCCAAAGCCCATGCGGCTGCGAGGTCAGTCGAACCTACTCCTGTTGCAAGTGCTCCCATAGCTCCGTGCGTGCAGGTGTGACTGTCAGCGCCGAGAACTATTTCTCCCGGAAGGACGAGCCCGTTTTCAGGAAGGAAGGCGTGTTCGACCCCGACCCTGCCTACTTCCCAGAAAAGCATGTCCTGTTCGTATGCAAATTCACGGCACTCCTTGATCTGTTCTGCAGAAGCGATGTCCTTTGCCGGCGAGAAATGGTCGGGTAAAATTGCGCAGCGCGCAGGGTCGAAGACCTTTTTCGCCCCCATTTTCCTGAATTCTTTTATCGCGGGGGGGCCGGTTATGTCGTTCGTGAAAGCGAAATCTACGCTGACACGGCAGATAGAGCCTGCTTCAACAGGGTCCTTGGTGTGCTTTGCTATTATCGCCTCAGCGAGAGTCATGGCCATTTAGTTTTATCTCCCTTGCTGCAGCCGCAGCGTACAGTCTGTTTATTGCGTCCACATAAGCGCGGATGGACGATTCAATGACGTCCGTGCTGGTTCCGCGTCCCTGGGCCTGAATGTCTTTATGATGGAGAACTATCCTGGTTTCGCCCTGAGCATCTGAACGTTCACTCGTTGCCCCTATCCTGAATCCCTTCAGCTGCGGGGAGAATCCGAGGATCTTCTTCACAGCGTTGTAGGATGCATCTACTGGTCCGTTGCCTACTGCCGCTTCAGTGTAGTCGTCATCGCCCGATGTCAGGGTGACGCTGGCGGTCGGTTTGCTTCCTGTGCCTACATGTACCGCATAGTCCTTGAGAATGTACCTTCTCTCAGGCACGAAAGAGAGGACCCTGTCAAGCATCAGGGCTTCGATGTCGCCGTCGCTCACGTCTTTTTTCTTGTCGCAGAGTTCTTTGAAGTAAGTAAACCCTGTCTCAATGTCTTCTTTTGAAAGCTGGTAACCCATGTTTTCAACCCGATCCCTGAATGCGTGACGACCCGAGTGTTTGCCGAGGACGAGGTCAGACCCCGGAGCTCCTACGGTTTCAGGGGTCATAATCTCATACGTTGCCCTGTTGCAGAGCATTCCGTGCTGGTGTATGCCAGCTTCATGAGCGAAAGCGTTCAGTCCTACTATTGCTTTGTTCGGCTGTACCATTACTCCGGTAAGATGAGCTACAAGCTTGCTGGTGCTGTAGAGCTTTGTCGTGTCAATTGTTGTCTTGGAGGGGTACTGGTCCTGCCTCGTGTTAAGAGCCATTACTATCTCTTCCATTGAGGCATTTCCTGCCCGTTCTCCGAGGCCGTTGATAGTGCATTCGATCTGTCTTGCCCCTGCCCTTACAGCGGCCAGTGAGTTTGCGACCCCGAGCCCGAGATCGTTATGGCAGTGTACGGACCAGACTATATTTTCAGGAGGATTGACTCCGTTGATGATCTCTTTAACAAAAGAGTAAAACTCATCAGGCTGTGCATACCCTACTGTATCCGGGATATTGAGGGTCGTTGCCCCGCATTCTATGGCTGTTTTAAAGACTTCGATGAGGAACGGTACCTCAGAACGGCTTGCGTCTTCGGCAGAAAATTCAACATCGTCAATCAGTGACTTTGCCAGGCTCACGCCGCTCCGGACCTCTGCAAGTACACCCTCTTTATCAAGCTTCAGTTTATACTCCATGTGTATCGGGCTTGTCGCTATAAACGTGTGTATACGCGGGCGGTCAGCGTCCCTTACAGCTTCTGCTGCGCTTCTTATATCCTCTGATCTGGTTCTCGCAAGCCCAGCTATTATCGGGCCCTTTATCTCACGGGCTATTGCCTGTACGGATTCAAAGTCGCCGGGTGACGAAGCGGGGAAACCAGCCTCTATGACATCAACACCAAGTCGGGCCAGCTGACGGGCAATCTGGAGCTTTTCTCCCTTGTTGAGATTGATCCTTGCAGCCTGTTCTCCGTCTCTGAGTGTTGTGTCAAAAATTCGTACGCGATCTATCATGTCGTTCTCTCCTTTATTAAGGTAGTGGAATCGGCTGATTATGCCGTGAGAAGCGAGGAGCGGGCGGATGATGTTTTTCTGTTTTTATTGTTGTCATGCCGCCCGGTCGGGATAAGCGCTCACCGCTTCTATAATGTTGTTATTAGAACCGGGGTATTTCTTTCTGCTCCATCCAGGGCATCATTTTGCGGAGCTCTTTTCCTACCCCTTCACATTCAGCTTCCTGGGCGGCCTTTGCCCATTTCTTCATGCGGGGGCGGCCTGTCTGGTTCTCAAGTATCCAGTCGCGTGCGAAGGTGCCGTCCTGGATCTCTGTCAGAAGCTGTTTCATTGCTTTCTTTGATTCCTCGCCGATCACTCGCGGTCCGGCTATCATATCGCCGTACTTAGCGGTGTCGCTTACTGAATAGCGCATCCAGCTGAGACCACCCTCGAAAACCATGTCAACGATCAGTTTGAGTTCGTTGATGCATTCGAAGTAAGCCATCTCAGGCTGGTAACCTGCTTCTACAAGGGTCTGGAATCCTGCCTGCATGAGCTCGCTGACTCCGCCGCAGAGGACCGCCTGTTCTCCGAAGAGGTCTGTCTCTGTCTCTTCACGGAACGAGGTCTCTATGATCCCGGCCCTTCCTCCGCCTACACCTGACGCGTATGCAAGGGCGAAGTCCTTTGCTTTGCCGGATGCATCCTGGTATATCGCGATGAGGCAGGGTACGCCCTTTCCTTCTTTATACATGTGACGCACCATGTGTCCCGGTCCCTTGGGTGCTACCATGAAGACATCGCGGTCGGGCTCGGGTACTATCTGTCCGAAGTGGACTGCGAATCCGTGTGCGAAAGCAAGTTTTGCGCCCTTTTTAAGGTTGGGGAGCACTTCGTTTTTGTATATAGATGCCTGCAGATGGTCAGGCATGAGGAACATCATTACATCGGATTTCTTTGCAGCCTCTGAAACAGTGCAGACTTCAAAACCATCTTTCTCCGCGGTCACCTTTGACTTACTTCCCTCGTGGAGGGCTACGATCACAGTTGCTCCGCTATCGCGGAGATTCTGTGCGTGTGCGTGTCCCTGGCTTCCATAACCGATTATCGTTATAGTCTTTCCATCGAGAAAACTAAGGTCTGCGTCGCGGTCGTAATATACTTTTGCCATAACAAAAACACTCCTTCTGTCCTGTTGGACATTTAAAATTATGTTATCTATTTATGCTGGGTCTCTTTGAGGCCTCGTCATAACGATCATGGAAATTATTTGCTTGCTGCAAAACCTGTTTCAACCAACTCTTCAGGAACAAACCCGGAACGTGAAAGAGCCACCTGCCCCGAACCCGCTGTTTCAATTATTCCGTAAGGCCTAAAAGCTTCCATGCAGGCGATCATCTTTCCCTTGTCTCCCGTTATCTCAAGTGTCACAGCTTCTGTTCCCAGGTCTACGACCCTGCAGCGGAACACCTCTGCTGTCTGAAGAACGTGAGGACGCCTGTCAAGGGGGGCCCTGACTTTCACGAGTGCAAGCCAGCGCTCTACAAACGGCCCTTCCTGCGTAAGGTTTGTGACCTCTATGACCTCAATGAGTTTAAGAAGCTGTTTTCTGATTTGGTCGTAAACACCCTCTTCACCCTCAATAACGACCGTGAATCTTGATATTCCGGGAGTATCTGTCTGTCCGACGCTGAGGCTCTCAATGTTGTAGCCCCTCCTATAGATCAATCCGGCTATCCTCATGAGAACTCCCGGGTTGTCTTCAGATAGGATGGTAAAAGTGTTTTTCATATCATGTCCTCCTGTATGCTGATAATAGAGACAAAAAAAAACCGGGACCCCTGAAGGGCCCCGGTCCGAAAGTAACACGACGTTTAAGCGTCGGCCACCTCGGGGGACCCACTGCTAATAAGAAGTACTAGTACGAGAACCAGACTAAATATGTCACGGATCAAACTGTCTATTCGCATTTTATGTCCCACCTTTCGAGGTTTAGGCCTGCCCGCCGGGTGCTATGACCTGACGTAATGGGCGACATAATACGACCATATACGGTAAATGTCAACCATTCGTTTGTTAAAAAAATGACTATCTGCAGGTCACAGTCATTGACAATATCATAAAAAACAATGTTAATAGGTAAATGTGGTTAATATTATAATTATTTCTATCATGAATCCATATTTAATTAACGATCAATTTGCTGAAAACAAACTAAAATAAATTTTGTTTATTTATGAAAAATATGAAAGTAAAATGTTTTAGATCAGATGTGGTTATAGAAAAACCTTGCAGGCTCAGATGGAATGCATTAAAATGCAAATTGGTTGCGTTTAATATCCAAGGGGTGATTTTTTGAACGTTGAAAAAATACTTAGCGTTGCAAAACTGAGAGCCACACATCAGAGAAAGCTCGTACTGCGGCTTTTGGTGGAAAAAGGTTCCCCTCTCTCTCATAGCGAGATATCCTCTACCCTTGTCGAATCGCTTGATAAGGTCACGCTGTACAGGACCCTGCAGACCCTTAAAGCCGCGGGCATTGTACACCAGGTTCAGGGGCTGGACGGAGTATGGCGCTTCTGCGCCCATGATCCGGAGTCAAAGGGCTGTCCCGGGGATCATCCCCATTTCCTTTGTCTTCACTGCGGAAAAATGTTTTGTCTTACAGATCAGCGGCTTCCCCGGGTCGAGGTTCCCGAGGGTATGACAGTTGAGGGCAAACAGCTTGTTGTATATGGGTGCTGCAGTGAATGCAGCCCTGAAACGGAGGCCGGATAAACATGAAGATAACAGTGATCCCGCTTGAAGGAGCCATTGGCAGGCCTCTTGCACATGACCTTACACAGATAGATGCGGTGAACCACAAAAAATCTGCCCGTTTCAAAAAAGGCCAGGTTATTACGGAAGAAGATATCCCCACACTGAAGGACATGGGAAGGGAAAACCTCTCTGTTATGGAAATGTCTCCCGGAGAAGTTCATGAAGATGACGCTGCTATGCAGCTCGCGGAGGTGCTCTGCGGAGAGAACTTGAGGATAACGCCTCCTGAAGAGGGCCGCTGCAATCTCATCGCGACAAGTTCAGGCATACTATGGTACCTTGCTGAGACAGTCAACAGGGTGAATCAGGATCCCGACTGGGTGCTTTCTGCGTTGGCGCCTCACCGCCCTGTACTCAAAGGACAGACGGTCGCGGGTTTTCGCATAAGACCCCTTGTAATGGAAGACTACAGGGTCGAACGTGCCGTCGCGGCAGTTAGAGGAAGCAGACCTTTCGCTGTGCTGCCCTTCAGGGATCTCAAAGTAGCTGTCGTGACCACGGGCAAAGAGATAGTTGACAAAAGGGTACAGGATGCTTTCAGGCCGAAGCTTGATGAAAAACTGAGCAGGCTCAGCGGCAGCGTTATAGGGCAGGCCTTCTGCACTGATTCTCTTGAACAGATAGCCAATGCAATCAATAAATTCCTTGATGAGGGAGCCAAGGTAATAATATGCACCGGAGGGATGAGCGTGGACGCGGACGACAGAACGCCCGGAGCTATCCGTTCTGTCTGCAGGAAGATCTCTTTCCAGGGATCTCCCGCCCTGCCGGGCGCCATGCTTATGCTGGGTTATGCCAAGTCACCCATCGACGGAGAAGATGTAGCGGTCATAGGCGCACCTGCCTGTGTTGCCTTTGATGAGAGGACAGCGCTGGATAAACTGCTGCCTTTTGTCTTTGCAGGCATAGAGCCTGGCGACCTTGTGCGAAGATGGGGTGTGGGAGGACTTTGCGAACACTGCCCGACCTGCCGGTATCCTTCGTGCTCTTTCGCGGCAGGAAGCTGATGTGTTTTCCTTCCGGAGAGCAATCTTGCTTCCCTTCGGTCATCAGGAAATTTTTGGCAAAGGAGCATAAAGCATGAACAGAGATCTTTTGGCCCTAATAAGCAGAGAGGTCGAAGCCGGTGACTACGGTGTGCTTTGCACTGTTACCGAGGAATCCGGATCGACCCCCAGGAGCAAAGGTGCTTCCATGTGGGTGTACAAGGACGGCAGCATCAGCGGCACTATCGGCGGGGGACTCTTAGAATTTGAAACGATCAAAAAAGCCACGGAACTTCTAGCTTCAGGTGATACAGTGCTAGTATGGAAGAAGGAGCTTACAGAGAAGGACGGAATGCTCTGCGGAGGTTCAGCAACGATCTATATGGAAGTGATAGGTAGAGAAGATGAACTTGTGATCCTTGGTGCAGGACATGTGGGAAAGGCTGTTGCCGAGGTCGGGGTTTTTGCAGGATTCAGGGTCACAGTATGGGACGAGAGGGAAGAGTATGCTAACAGCGAGAATATCCCCTGTGCCCGCACGGTCGTCTGTCCTATCGGCAATATATACGAAAAAGGGATAACTCTCCACGAGAGAAGCTATGTGGTCATAGTGACCCGTGGACATGCACTGGATGCAGAGGCTGTGGCGATAACGGACAAAAAGCCCGGGGCATATTATGGAATGATAGGTTCGCGCTCAAAGATAGCGGCGGTTAGGAAGATGCTTGTTGCAAGAGGTGTCTCGCAGGAACATTTGGACCGGATACACCAGCCGATAGGACTTCCGATAAAAGCTGAGACTCCCGAAGAGATCGCGGTCTCGATCCTTGCCGAGATCATCGCGGTAAGAAGAGGCGGGGACCTTTATGATCTGAAGAAAGCCAGCCAGTCATGATAAATTGAAGAAATATAGAAAGAGGGAGCGGCCAGATGACCGCTTCCTCTTTCTATATTATTCTATCTGGGCTGAGTGCTATTGTTTTCTTCTATCTCAGCCAGCTCTTCGACCGTTATCTTTTTGTATCCCCTTGGCTCAGAAAAAAACTCTGCAGGAGGTCTGCCCAGCTTGATGTTCACGTATTCGTAAGATGTCATTCCATCAAGGGATTGTGTCTTTACAGGCACGGGAAAATTGTCCCGGTACCATTCATAATACTGGTCCTTGCTCTCTCCGTTGTTGTATTTAACTGTGACAAGGAATTTTTTAAGCCTGTAGCTATCCACCATTTCATGCCCTATAAATTCCTTTGAGAGATTGCCTGTATCTGCTTCATGAGCACCGGCGTAATTTTGTTTCTGATCGCCAAGATATAGCTGTTCGACGTATTTTCTGAGCTTCGGGAATATCAGCCAGATAACTTTTTTATCGTGTCTGGTGACTACGACCTCGTCGCTTTTCTCGAGCTCATATCGCAACATGTTTTCAGCTACGTAGATCTTTCCTCTCTGCTCCACGCCATTGTCCTTCTCAATAATAAGCGCGCTGAATTCAACGGTATCGGATGACCACGAGCTCGCGGGGATCATCAGAGAAAAAAGCACCAGTGCAAGTATAAGCAGACGACGCATTAAATCACCTTTTCAGTATGGATTTGGAATCAATTATACAGGCATGATCATTGACCGTATCGTGCTCTTTGCTTATTGATGGCCCCAAACACCTCAGCTGGCTTCGATGATCTCTGAAAGTTCGCGTATAAACGTTCCTGGGGCCATTTTCGGAAGCTTTTCCACAGTCAGGAAGACCCCGTCCATGTAAATATCACTTGTGTGGTCCTGAACAGAGATTCTAATGATCTCGTCATTTCTCCCGAGAAGCACTTCATGTTCAGAGTATGGTCCCGGCCATGGCAGTCGTTGTGAAAGGACCGGGACGTCAGATATCTTTGCGCCCAGTACCCCTGGGTAGATCTCTTTGCTTTCCACAGGTGCGGGTGCTCCCGAAGAGGCCTTTGCAAGGCTTGCCGCGGTTCCGCTCGGAGCGTTGGCCATTCCCGGAAAATGGCGGTCGATTATGCTCAGGTAGGGATAATACCGGCGTACTTTTTTGATAAAATCTCTTACAAGGCTTATCCCCAGACCGTAATTTGGTATCACGGACCAGCGAAGCCCCTTTTCTTTTACTTCTTTTATGAATGGCGCCAGGTCGTCGTCCGTAAGTCCGGTCGTGCCGATCACGGCATTGAGACCTTTCTCTGCGTAGAGTTTCAGGTTGCCCGGCAGCACAGGTGTTGCAGAAAAATCTATGACAATGTCAGGCTTTGCGGCCTCGATGCCGGACCTCAGATCGTTGGTGGCGATTATTCCTATCGGCCCTATCCCGGCAATTTCTCCGAGATCTTCTCCCGTTTCCTTACACCATCCCCCGACTAGTTCTGCCCACTCTATCTTCTGTATTGTCCTAACGAGGGTCTTTCCTACGTTGCCCGATGCGCCCGAAACAAAAATCTTCATAAACATTCCTCCTGTCTCTTTATGAGATGATACAGAGCAACTATAATTTTAGCCTATAAGCAAGTATAGTTTAAGTAGTGTAAAACAGCACGGCAAAGGAGGCCTGCAATAGATGAAAACATTTTACTGCTACACTTACTACGGTGTCGGAAAAGTTGAGATAGGGACAGAGTCAGAGAGCATAACCGATGTCCATTTTGCGAAGTCTTTCGTACCTCCGTCAGAGTACAGGAGGGAGGAAACTCCTCTTCACAAAAAAGCGGCGGAGCAGCTAAGGGGATATTTTGAGGGTACACGTGAGGTATTTGACCTTCCACTTGCGCCGTTGGGAACAGATTTTCAGATGAGATGCTGGAAGGTCCTGCTGCAGGTGCCCTATGGAGAGACCCGAAGTTACGGAGATATTGCCCGGGCGGCGGGAAGCCCAAGAGGTTTCAGAGCTGTAGGGATGGCAAACAACAGAAATCCGATCGCCATAATCATCCCCTGTCACCGAATAATAGGATCAAACGGTAAACTTGTCGGATACGGCGGAGGTCTGGACATAAAGGAATTTTTGCTGGAATTGGAAAGAAAAAATGCCCGTTCTTGAATACGGAGAAAGAGAACTTTTCTTCCTCTCCAGGAAAGACAAAAAACTTGGGAAGCTGATCGAAAACACGGGATATCTGAAATGTGAAGTGAGTGAAGATCTCTTTGACTCATTGGTGGGCTATATTGCAACGCAGCAGATATCCAACAGGGCTGCGGAAACTGTGAGGATGAGGATAACTCAAAAATTTGGGATAGTTACCCCGGAAAAGACAGCATTCCTTCCCGATGAAGAGATCAAGTCCGTAGGTATATCAATGAAAAAGGCGCAGTATATAAAGGGACTGAGTGAAGCTGTCCTTTCCGGCGCACTTGACATCGAGGGGCTTGCTGATCTGCCGGACAAAGATGTGGCCTCGCGCCTTACCTCAATAAAGGGCATAGGGGACTGGACTGCCGAGATGTTCCTTATCTTTTCACTTGGCAGGATGAACATATTAAGCTACAAAGATTTTGCCATCAGAAAAGGGATGATGTCGCTTTACGGTCTGAAGGACATCGAGAGGGGAACTTTCGAAAAATACAGGAAAAGATATTCCCCATACGGAACTATCGCTTCGTTATACCTTTGGCATCTCTCTGAGAATGTGCATTGAAGATGTGAAAAGAGTAGGTCGTAGGATTTTTACGGATGATTGACCGACATTGATACATTAAGAATCATGAGGTAAATCTCATCTCTTTGTCTTGATCTGTCTCAGCTTTTATCTACGCGAAAAATGACATATCTGAGCAATTGTACCAAATCTACATAAAATTGCTTGCATCATTTCGATTTATATGATAAAAAGCGACTAGTGATAGCGGTAATAAGGAGGGTAGGGTATTTAAGTCTATCATCACAAACCGAGTCAAGCATTTTTAAAATCTGACCTAACTGGATTACAGTTATACGAATGGCCATACGGACAGCCGGGTCAAATGCCGAACTAGCGATTGTGATATCGTGTTGATGAGCCAGAGCTCAAATTTTGTTGCGGAGACCTCCGCGAAATTGTGTTCATAAGTTTAGAGTACTTGTGAATGGTCGACATGAGCAGTAAAAGTATATATTACTGTATAGGCTCAAATAAACTACCAATATTTGTATAATACATCAATCAAATAAAGTAGGGATCATCTATCAAGTACAACTATCCTGTCTTTTCCCCTGAGGAAGGCGGGTGGTTGTTTTTTATTTTAAGGGGTGTAAAGCAAGCACCCCGAGTGGATGAACACTCATGCGGAGGCCATTTTCAGAAAGGAGCCTGAGATGGCCGAGAAAATTAAACTGTATGGCTTTAACAACCTTACAAAAACGCTTAGCTTCAATATTTATGATGTGTGTTACGCAAAGACAGAAAGAGAAAAGAACGAGTATCTGGCATACATCGATGAACAGTACAACGCAGAGCGTCTCACCAATATCCTCTGCGATGTTACTGATATGATTGGTGCCCATGTCCTGAACATTTCCAAGCAGAACTACGACCCGCAGGGGGCAAGCGTCACCATCCTGATCGCTGAGATGCCCATTCCTCCGGAGACCCTTGACGATTCATGCAACTGCGGGCTTGAGATACTCTCGAAACGCGAAACTGTATGCGGCCATTTGGACAAGAGCCACCTTACGGTCCATACCTACCCTGAGTTCCACCCAAACCAGTCTATATCCACTTTTCGTGTGGACATAGATGTATCGACATGCGGCAAGATCTCTCCGTTGAATGCCCTTGATTATCTGATTGGCAGCTTTGATTCGGATATCATTGCGATAGACTACCGTGTCCGGGGCTTCACCCGTGAGATGGACGGCCGTAAATGCTATATCGACCACAAAATAGCCTCGATACAGGATTTCATAGATTCCAGGACCCTGCAGGAATATGACGCCCAGGACATTAACGTTTATCAGGCCAATATTTTTCACACTAAGATGCTGATAAAGGAACTGCACCTTCAGAATTATCTCTTCAACAATGATGTGCTTGAATTTACCCCCAAAGAGAGGCTTGAGATAACCAACAGGCTTCGCAGGGAAATGATAGAGATCTATACGGGAATGAATATCTATGAATAGGCAGAATGAGACTCCGATCTACGATGCGCTCCAGGAATATATACAAAACAGGATAGTCTCCTTTGATGTCCCCGGTCACAAACAGGGCAAGGGACATAAGGCTCTTGTTGATGCTTTTGGCCAGAAGTGCATCTCGATGGATCTCAACTCAAGCAAACCTCTTGACAACCTGACCCATCCTACCGGAGTCATCAGGGAGGCAGAGATCCTGGCAGCAGAGGCTTTCAGAGCGAACCAGGCATTCCTTATAACAAACGGTACGACTGCAGCAGTACAGAATATGATCTTTTCATGCTGCAGGCAGAACGACAAGATCATCATGCCGAGAAACGTCCATAAGAGCGTAATAAACGCAATGGTGATCTGCGGAGCTGCACCTGTCTACGTGAACCCCGGGATCGAACCGGAACTTGGGATAAGCCTGGGCATGTCAGTCAGCGATGTAAAAATGGCAGTATCGGAACATCCGGACGCAAAGGCTATATTTGTTAACAATCCAACCTATTACGGGGTCTGCAGTGACCTGAGAGAGATAGTCAAAATAGCCCATGAGGCAGGCATGCTCGCCCTTATCGACGAGGCACACGGAACACACCTCTACTTCGGTGAGGACCTCCCCCTTTCAGCGATGGACGCTGGAGCGGATATGTCAGCAGTCAGCATACACAAAACAGGGGGCTCCCTTACTCAGAGCTCTATGCTTTTGCTGGGCCCGGGAGTCGATGCCGAAACTGTAAGGCAGATAATAAACCTGACACAGACAACTAGCGGAAGCTATCTGCTCATGGCATCCCTCGACATTGCCAGAAAAAACCTCTTCCTCCACGGTAAAGAGATATTCGAAAGGGTATGTTCGCTCAGCGAATATGCGAGGAGAGAGGTAAACAAAATCCCCGGCCTCAGGGCCTTCGGAAAAGAGATAATCAACGGAGAGACAGTTTTTGATTTTGACAGGACCAAACTAAGCATACATACCCGTGAGATGGGTCTTGCAGGAATAGAAGTTTATGACATCCTAAGGGATGAATTCGGTATACAGATAGAATTTGGGGACATCGGCAACGTCCTGGCCATTATTTCAGTGGGTGACAGAGAACTTGAAATTGAGAGGCTCCTTGGAGCTCTGGCAGAGATACAGCGCCGCTTCAGCCGCGACCCGATGAACATGCTTGACCACGAGTATATTGATCCGCAGGTGGCGATGACTCCACAGCAGGCTTTCCACGCAAAGAAAAAAAGTGTTCCCATAAAGGAAAGCCTTGGAATGATCAGTGCGGAACTTGTAATGGCATACCCCCCGGGCATCCCGATACTTGCGCCCGGTGAGAGGCTGACAGCCGAGATAATCGGCTACATCAGCTACGCCAAGGAAAAGGGATGCGTCATGACCGGTACCAAGGACATGGAAATGAACAATATCGAGACAGTGGAGGAATAAAAAATGGAATACTGGTATACGGAAGAACATAGTGAAAACGTAAGGTTTTCCATCAGGGTAGATAAACAGCTCTATTCGGCGAAGAGCACATTCCAGAGAATTGACGTCTTTGAAGCCGAAGAGTTTGGCCGTTTCCTGACACTTGACGGGCTCATGATGCTTACGGAGAAGGACGAGTTCATATATCACGACATGATCGTCCATGTTCCGATGGCGTCGAACCCCGACATAAAGAAGGTCCTTGTTATAGGCGCCGGTGACGGTGGAACTGTCCGCGAGCTCACCAGATACAGTACGATCGAGAAAATAGACATGGTCGAGATAGATAAGATGGTCGTCGAGGCATGCCTTGAGTACATGCCCCAGACCTCATCCAAGCTCTCTGACCCAAGGGTCACCATATACTATGAGGACGGGCTGAAATTCGTTCGCGACAAGGTCAACATCTATGACCTGATAATAGTCGACAGCACAGACCCGTTCGGCCCGGGAGAAGGGCTCTTCACAAAAGAGTTTTACGGCAACTGCTTCAAGGCGCTGACAGAAGAGGGTATCCTCGTCAACCAGCACGAGTGCCCCTACTATGAGAGTTACGCAATGTCGATGAAGAGGGCCCACAAAAGGATCAGGGAATTCTTTCCTGTCACAAGGGTCTATCAGGCCCACATTCCCACATATCCGTCAGGCCATTGGCTTTTCGGCTTCGCATCCAAGAAAAAGGATCCGATTAAGGATCTTGATACGAACAGATGGAACAGCCTCGGCATAAAGACGAAGTATTACAACACGGACCTCCATAAGGGCTGCTTCGCGATACCGACCTACGTTAAGGAACTCCTTGATGACGCGGATAAAGAATAACGACCCGATGGTCTTCATAGGGTGCGAAGGCGGTTATGACGAGGCGGATCTTGTCATATTCGGCGCCCCCTTTGACGGCACGTGCAGCTACAGGCCCGGCTCGAGATTTGCCGGGTCTGCTATCCGCAACGAATCATACGGCATAGAGACCTACTCTCCCTATCTTGAAAGAGATCTTACAGATCTCTCTGTCTTTGATGCGGGAGAACTGGACCTTCCCTTCGGCAACACCTGCGAAGCGCTTGAAAGGATCGAAGAGGCGGCATCAGAAATAGTCTCTGATGGGAAGATACCACTGATGATAGGCGGAGAGCATCTTGTCACCCTTGGAGCTGTCAGGGCCATTGTAAAAAAGCATCCAGACCTCAATATAGTACATTTTGATGCACACGCAGATCTCCGTGACGATTACATGGGAGAGAAACTTTCTCACGCGACAGTCATAAGGCGCTGCCATGAACTCATTAAAGGAAAAATATATCAGTTTGGCATCCGTTCGATGACAAGGGAAGAGGACCTCTGGGCCAGGGAGAACACCGTTCAAAGGAAGTACGATTTCGGGACCCTGGATGAAGTCTTTGATGAACTTATGGGAAAACCTGTCTACATCACGATAGATCTTGATGTACTTGACCCATCCATATTCCCTGGAACGGGGACTCCTGAGCCGGGCGGCGTATCTTTCACAGATCTGATATCAGCTGTCCATAGCTTGAAAGGACTTGATGTAGTCGGATGCGATGTGAACGAACTTGCCCCGCACTATGACAACAGCGGAGTCTCGACAACAGTTGCATGCAAAGTGATCAGGGAGCTTATCCTTTCGATAGTTTAACTTTTTGCAGACAGCACATTGTCTTGATCAAAGCTTCAAAAATCATTATTATGTGCAAATCTCTCTTATTGATGTAATTCGTCGCTGCGCTTATACTTTCTAAATGGGGGAGTCTTTATGAAAGTTGATCGTGCAATGACAAAAAAACGTCCCGGAGCAGCCCTCTTAGCGATAGTGCTTATAGGGTTCCTTGTGCTTTCCCTGATCAGTTCTGTCGTTGTGACGATAGCCAGGAATACCCTCCGTGTGGGGGCCTGGCAAACAGAACAGATCGAAAAAACAAGGCTCGATTATCTTGCAAGGACTACGGCCCAGGCAGTGACGGAACAGTTGACAGCGGATCCTGAAGCTTTCGGTATATTGAACAGGACAGGGATAGTTTCAGAAACAAAACAAATTACAGACGGAAACTTCTCAGCTTCCATAGATATAACTATAAAAGGCGATGATCAGAGAGCATCAGTCGTTGCAAAAGCATCCTCTGAAAAAGGCGGATCAGCTATTGTCAGAACTACCATAAATCTGACAGTAACGCCAAGGACTTTTACATGGAGCGCAGGAAATTGAAGAGGACCGGCGCAATCTTTGTGGAGGTAATCGTCTCCATACTGCTTTTCACTGTTGGAATCCTTGCCCTCACAGGAACGCTTTTCTATGGTGTAAAGATGGTGACCGAGTCCAGACAAGAGACCATAAAAGAGCAGGAGTACAAGAACTCTGTAGAAAATGAGATCCTGGGAATAATCCAGGGATCTGACCCATCCCCCGCAGGGGCCTCTATTGGTTCTGACCAGATAATAATAAACAGCAGGCAATTGCCCTTCACCCTTTACAGGTATAAGCAGGAAGGTAAAGAGGGAACAGAGATGTATCTGATCAAAAGGGGGAACACACCATGAAAAGCTTTGCCAGAGCGGGATTTACACTTGTTGAGCTCCTGGTAGGCGTGGTCATGATGTCAATCGTGATCGCCGGCATAGCTTTTACAGTCAGCTCGGGCTTTGACCTCTTCACCAAGGCAGAGTCCAACGCCGTTGTGATCAGCGGCGTGCGCTTCACTGCGGATTCCTTCGAGAGGACCGTTGCCCCCATGCTCAACGTAACCGATCAGATAGAGCTGCTTTCAGCAGATGCGGCAACCATCCCGGCCCCCGCGTCGCTCTCCGAAGACATCCACTACGTATTCCTCTTAAACGGTTCGGTCGTGCACAGGGACTCGAAGGGAGACCATGTGCTTGAGGGTTCCGAATATATTGATAGTCTCGAGTTTATGATACCGGTTTCTTCGGAAGATACCCAGGAAAACTATATCTTTAAAATGGACATACATGGAAAAAACAGCGATCAGCCGAAGGCTAAACTTGACCTTGAGGTTGAGAGCGCGCTGTACAACCGGCCCGAGAAGAAGGGTACCCCGGTTTCAGGCATCCTGAGGGGAACAATACTTAAAATCAGGGCAAGCCTCTATCTGGACAGGCTTGACCTTTACGACAATGATACAAAGATCAAGATCAACGGACTGACAATGCACAAGGGCACAAAAATAGAGGCTGTATATGACCTGATCAATCAGACGGGGACATCACAGCCGATGTCGGATGAATCGGTCGTAGAATGGTTCATAAGCGGAAGTGTTTCCGCCGATCTTACCGTGACGGAGGCCGGCCCGACAGATTTAAACAGAAACAGTTATTACTGGCAGCTTGTCTCAGGAGGAAATCCGGTTACGGGAAAAGTGCTTGACACAACAGGAGCTTTTCATCTTGACACAGGGGCAACAGAGACAGAATGGGCGACCGGTGTGATAAGATGCCGCGTGACACCGGTAGTCAAGTCATCCGGAGGCAGCCTTGTTGCTTCAGGTGTTCCAAGGTGGAGCGATTATGTCGTCATTAAGGCAGTTGAGGCGCCAAGTGAGGAGTTTGAAGAAATCCTAGATGTCCTTGATCCTGACAGCCAAACTCCCAACGGCACCGGAGATGTTTTTCTTACGGATGTTGCCACACAGCACAATGAAAACGTTTTCGATGTTAATTCGGGACAAATTCTAATGACGATAGACTCTCCGAGCAAACCGGGATACGGTGCTTCTTTTGTAATGCAGCTGAAGCATGATAAATTTGACAACGACAGAATATACGGGGCGTGGGTGGCTGGAAGGGAATCAGCATCCGATATACCTTCATATATCACTGTTACTAACTACTCCATAGTGTTTGATTCGAAAATAAAAAATGAAATAACGGGATCAGCGCTTTTTTTAAGCACCAGGTCAAACAACAGTAATTTTGGGAAAGTGGTCAATGGTGAGCTTGACAATAATTTTAGAGATGTTGGATACGCTGTCCAGTATTCACCGTACCGTTATCCCTATGGTTTCTTCGTTTCCAAGTTCAGAGACGGTGAAGAGATCGTTAGGAACAATAAAAACGACCCTAACCCTCTTGGAATTTATAATGAGTCAATGAATAACAGAGAATTCGATTTTTATCACCCCAGATACTTGACAAACAGCAATTTTACATTTGGTCAATGGCCTGACCGTTACCGAGTAATGTATACAGTGATTGAATATTATGATGAAACCCAAGGGAAGGGATATCCCCGCAATATTTTAAGAGTAAGGTTTCTCAAAAGGACAGACAACTGGGATGCACTCAACCCTGGGGACCCGCTGTCAGAAATAAAAAAGAGAGATCCCTGGTGCATAGGTCCCAAATTTTACGCATCTGAACCAATGTGGTTCGGAGATTTTGTGGGAAATCCAAACACTACCCGTACTACATCTACAACTACCGTAAAAGTGAAGAATTATTATTACACCACATCTCAGACGGCAACCTTGAACAGACAGATTAACATCGCTGCAAAAATATTCTATGCTCTCAAAAACGCTTCAAATTCCACCGTTTTGAGGAAAAGAGCTATGAACGCGAGGGCGTCGGAATTGAATATTGATGGAAGTGCCATATCTGACACGGGAATATCAGATATCTTGGGAGGGGCTGTACTTTCAAACCCTGAAAGATCGAGATATGTAGGTGTAAAAGGAGTTATTGAGAACAGTCGGGATCCGGAAGATTCGATAATTGTCTATGGTCTGGATTTTGCCCCCGGGTTCAGTATCAACGAGATCCGCTCAATAATGCCTGCAAACGGAAAGCTGTACAGCCTTGAAGAGACGATATCGGCTTCAGAGCTTTTAAAGATACAAGATAAAGACTGGTATAAATCCTATAAGAATATCATAGCCTCATCGGAGAACGACATAAACAAAAAGGTTTTCGGTACCGCGGCAAAATCAGCCGGTACCGGAGATAATGGCAGCTGGTATTATCAAAACGCAGGAAGCGACGGCGGGATCTATGACCTGCAGCATATAAAAAACAACTGCAATTGCCCTCTTCATAATGAGCTCTTCAAATGGCTTAGCGGGCAATAAAGGTATATGATAATTGACACAGAGAGAGGCGGATGCCCGGGCACCCGCCTCTCTCTGTGATAAACTATTTATCCAGAACTGCCATTACCCTTACGGGGCCTCCGTCCTGATCTTCCAGCGAAATGGGAAGGGAGGCCATACAGAATGGCCTGTATCCCACCTTATCCAGATTTCTCAGGTTTTCCATGATAACGAGCCCGCTTGACAGAAGTATCCTGTGGATGTCGTTTGCGGCTGAATCCACAGGATCGGCTGAGAGGGCGTCAAATCCTACACCCTTGAGTTTTTTCTCTGAAAGCCATTCTGCGGATAGAGGAGAAAGGACCGGAAAGCCGGTCATGTATTCTTCCGTATTCCATTTTTCAGACCATCCGGTGCGGAAGAGAAGATAGTCAGCGCCCGAGATCTCAGAGGAAGTCACCTTTATGTCGGCAAGCTCTATCCTTCTTCCGGCGCACCCTCTTACGTCCACGACCAGGCCAAAGCCAAAGAAGGTCTCGTTAGGCAGTTGGTCCAGGTTTTTCCCGTCCGGTACCATATGTGAGGGCGCGTCCATGTGGGTCCCTGTGTGTGAGCTGAAAGAGACCAGGGTCGTCCTCCAGCCGTTTTCTTCCATCGTGGCGCCCTTTTTGACAGTGGGCGGCACGTCGCCCGGAAAGACCATCATGCCGTCTGTAATAGGCCAGCTGAGGTCGATAACTCTCATCCGCTATTCTCCCAGTCCGGTCATTTTGTTGAACTCATCGATCTTTTCATCGATAAGGTCAGCCATACGGTGGACGCTCTTCCAGTAGTCCGGGTCGTACCACTGGGCGTTGAGTTCTTCGCTCGTCTTGCCCTGCTGCTCCACCCATGTGTAGTACTTCAGGTTGTGTATCCTCTTGCGGTCGTAGTAGTTCAGCTCCATCATCCCGTCGATGCCCATCCCCAGTACGAATCTCTGATGGTCGACAGCGGCTCGAAGCGGCGAGTATGCTCCAAGCTCAGCGCGCATCTCTTCGAGCCTCGAAGTGTACATCTCCATCGAGTCGGTCAGGACTGTTAGTATTACGTCGTTCTCCGTGAGTTCGTAGTACTTTGCCATCTTTATCGCCATTGCGACGTTTGCCGCGCCGGAGATGCCCATCAGAGGCAGCTGTGATATGAACTCATCTGAAAGTCCCATGCTTCTGAGATATTCCTGCCCTTCCGGTTCGTTGCAGAGGCGTATCATCGCCATGCAGTTGTTGTCATCTATCGCGAAGACGAGGTCTGTATTCTTTACGTTGTGGACCCAGGGGATGTGCTTGTCGCCTATGCCCTCTATGCGGTGCTCACCGAAGCCGTTGAGGTAAAGGGTCGGACACTGGAGAGCCTCTCCCACTCCGACTTTGCTATCGGGGAATATCTCCTTGAGGTAATCCCCGCATGCCGTCGTGCCTGCGGATCCCGATGTAACAACCACACCGGCGTACCTATCTTTTGGTCCCATTATTTTTTTCAAAGCCTCTTCCATGGCGCTTCCCGTTACATAGTAATGCCAGAGGTGGTTGCCCATCTCGTCGAACTGGTTGAAGATGACTGCCTCGGGGCGTGACGCCCGTATTCTTGCGACCTCGTCATAGATCTCCTTGACGTTGCTCTCTGTGCCCGGGGTGGCAATTATCTCGCCTGCGACGGTGCGGAGCCATTCGAAACGCTCCTTGCTCATGCCCTCAGGCAGTATCGCTATCGACTCGCACCCTAAAAGCTGGGCGTTGTAAGCTCCGCCGCGGCAGTAGTTGCCTGTAGAGGGCCATACGGCCTTCTGGCATGTCGGGTCGAACTGTCCGGTTACGAGACGGGGGACAAGGCAGCCGAAACTTGCTCCGACCTTATGGGCTCCTGTGGGGAACCACTTGCCGCATAGCGCGATGATGCGTGCCTTAACTCCCGTGAACTCACTGGGGAATTCCAGAGTGTTGACCTCACCGAAAAGTCCCCCTGTTTTTTTCGGCTCATTCTTCCATGTGATCCGGAAGAGGTTTGCAGGGTCGACGTCCCAAAGGCCGGTCGTTTTAAGTTGTTCTTTTATCCTTGCAGGCGTATATTTTTCTGGATCCCTCATCTGTTTGAAGGTAGGGATAAGGACGTTCCTTTTTTTAGCTACCTCTACTGCATTTTTAAGTTTCTCTTTGTGGACTGTAAGGTCGATCACTGAATATTTCCCCCTTCAGAATATTATTATAAGTTCATCGTAAAGCGATAAGTCTTGAAAATTCCTCTAAGTCCGGAGCGCATGAGAACGCCTGTCCTACGGATCTCTTCGCGCTCTCGATATCCTTGAGTCCGTTTCCGGTAACCACTACGGCGATCGTTTCATCCGGGCCTGTCTCTCCTGCCATGGCCATCTTGCGGAATCCTGCAAAGCCTGTTACGCCTGCGGGTTCTCCGAAGACCCCGGAGGATCGGGCAAGTTCCGGTATTGCGGAGAGTATCTCCGAATCACTTACCGTCACGGCGGTCCCCCCGGACTTCCTTATGGCCCTGAGCGCTTTTGCCCAGTTTCTCGGAGCGCCTACCGAGATGCTGTCCGCTATCGTATCTGCAGGACTGAAGGTCACCCTTTCCGAATTCTCGATTATTGCTCTGTAAATAGGGCTGGAACCCTCTGCCTGAACTCCTGTTATTTTCGGCATCCTGCCTGTCAGCCCCAGGTCGAGCAGGTCCCTGAATCCTTTATATAGTCCGCCTATGCAGCATCCGTCCCCGACCGAGATAAATACCCTGTCCGGGACCTCCCAGTTCAGCTGTTCGGCGATCTCCATAGCGCAGGTCTTTTTGCCCTCTACAAGGTAAGGATTGATCGCGCAGTTTCTGTTATACCAGCCGAATTTTTCTATAGCTGCCGTTGCAAGGTCAAAGGCTTTCGCATAATCTCCTTTGACAAGGACAACGTTCGCCCCGTAGACGAGAAGCTGAGTTACCTTTGCCGCAGGTGCTTTTTCAGGTACGAAGATGTAGCTTTCGAGCCCTGATACGGCGGCAAAACCAGAAAGCGAGCTGGCGGCGTTTCCCGTTGATGCGCATGCGACGACTTTCTGCCCAAAATCCATGGCTTTTGCAACGCCCACCGCGCTTGCCCTGTCCTTGAGGGATGCTGTGGGGTTTCGTCCGTCGTCCTTGATATATAGTTTATTAACTCCGTATTTCGATGCCATTCTTTTGTTCTCATAAAGAGGGGTCCATCCGACTGCCAGATCAGGCATATTTGCGTCGTTCAGTACCGGCAATATATCTCTGTATCTCCACATGGACATATCCATGTTTACGGACATAGCCTCTTTGGTAATTTTTTTCTTTACATTGCTGATATCGTAGAGCACGTCAAGTGTACCGTCGAGTCCGCAGCTGTCACAGACGTACCTTTCCGGATCAGGGCTGTACTCCCTTCCGCATAGTACACATTTAAGGATCTCCGGTCTTGCCATTTTCCCACCTCTTTGTCAGTCGTTGGCAATGACCATTATACGTTGTATAGACTTTTCAGGCTATTCTCTGAGGTCATCAGCTGGACCCAAAATATTGTAAAAGTTTTTTATTGCTTCTTTGTTTTAAACTGTTATATAATAAACCTAGTTACACTTTAAAAAGAAAGAGGTGCTTCGCTTGTTATCCTTTTCCTCCTTATTTAAAAAAGTCAACACCCTGATCATCGCATCTATCCTCTTATCGGCAGGGGGTTTTGCCTCATACGCTTCGGCATCTGAGATCGTTGCCGCCCCCCTTAACCCGCATTTTGTCGAATGGCAGAAAAGAATTGACGAAGCAAAAACATCCGCACCGGAAAAAGGAAGCACCGATCCTCTGGGCGTAGATGCGTCCCATGGTTATGCCCCCTCTCCGGTCAACTGGTCACACCTTGAAAATGAGGTGTACAGCGTAATTAAGACCACCAACAGGCTGGGAACGATCCCGACCAGTTATGACCTGAGACCTGAAATGCCCGCTGTAAGGAATCAGGGCGGCTATGGGACCTGCTGGACCTTTTCTGCGATGGCAGCGGCAGAATCCAACCTTATCCACGAAAAAACCATACTGACCAAGGACAACGCAGACCTTTCAGAGTGGTACCTGGCTTATTACGGCTTTAACGATGAGTCGGAAGGTCTGCCCTCGTTCACATTTGATTCCGCAAAAAAATACTATGATGTCGGTGGAAACGACTGGATGTCTGCGGCCATACTGGCCAGAGGGACCGGCTTCCTTGATGAATCCTCTGCTGCATACCCAGACCCACAGACTGAAGCTAATGCTTACAAACCTGATGTGCAGGCAAGAAAGTATAAGCTGAAAAACGCTCTCTATCTGGGAAATCTGGGAGTAAAAGAGGTAAGGCTTAAGGACGCCCGTATCAATACCATCAAGGAAGCGATAAGAACTTACGGAGCTGTCAGTATAGGTATAACGCAGGGAGATAGTGATCTATATCTTAACCCAACGACGGCGGCATACTTCATAAAATCTGAAGATTCGGGTACTAATCATGCTGTAACAATTGTCGGCTGGGATGATGATTATGCCACATCAAATTTCAACGCATCACCCAGACCAACGAATAAAGGAGCCTGGATCGTCAGGAACAGCTGGGGAAGTTCATTTGGAGATTCCGGTTATTACTATGTTTCCTATGAAGAAGGTTCCTTGAACGACGGTGTTGCATATGACACAGTGGCTGCCCCGGACAAAGAAAAGATCTACCAGTATGACCCGCTCGGACTATGCTCCTTCATGGGTTACACTTCAGTCAAGCCTGCCTACTTTGCCAATATCTTTACAGCTGCAAGAAACGAAAAGATAAACTCTGTCTCATTTTATACCAGCCGCCCCGACAGCCAGTGTACTATTGAGATCTATAAGAATTGCGGAAACTCCCCCAAAGGAGGGACCCGTGTAGCTGTAAAGAGCGTTACTGTTACGGCCCCCGGATATAACACTGTAGATCTTGACTCAGTTGTAGAGATATCAAAATATGTTAAATTTTCTGTTGTCGTAAGTATTTTGCAGCCGGATACCTTGGATTATGCAATACCTGTTGAATATCCGATAACCGGCTACTCGGAGAAGGCGACTGCTTCGGCAGGCCAGAGCTTCATCTCATCAGACGGAACCACATGGGAAGACCTGACGGGAATCTCTGGGTATGAAAAGGCCAACGTATGCCTGAAGGCGTTTGGCACCTCGGATGATACAGGCTCAGGCAGCAGCGGATGTTCGACAGGACCGGGGATGATCCTCCTCTTCAGTCTTGCAGTCATGCCCTTTATGTTCAGAGGGAAGAAGGACTGACAGCAAATAAGCAGACCGTCTGAAGAGACAGATATCCATCATACTGATAATATATAATATCCAAAGAGGGCTGTGTCTACATCACAAGCCCTCTTTTTCAAGTGATATTAACGAGAGGAACTCAGACTAATGATTTTTTTTGTGAGAAGCGGCCCCGAAACGATAGTTTTCACTTTCGCCAAGAATTTCGACAATGCTGAACAGATACTGCTCAGCTGGGGTGAATATGCCGGCAGCAACATTGAAGAGGCCTTTTCCATTTCAGGCGAGTTCAGCCGGATAGCAGTGGCCCGCGTCAAAAGCGAAGCAGTGGGGAAAGAGGAGCTCAGGGTCTATATCTCAGAGACCTCCATACAACGTCTCCTCTGTATGATGCTCAACGCGAGGCTTGGTGAAGGTATCACCGAAAGCAGGATGCAGCCCGGCTATATACTTATGAGATTATTGGGCGACATTGATAAGGGCATAGAAAAGATAAGGGAGGACTTTGGCGGAAAGCTCATATCGAACGATCCATACTTCAGCGAACCCCTTCCGGAAGATTCCTCAGTCATCTACTTCACGGCTGAACCGCTCAACCACCAGATACCGCACTCACGTATGCACAGTGAGGCCCTTTACGTTGCCGAACATTCAAAGGAAAAACTGATCGCAACACTGAGGATGAGGCAGAACGAATACCTTGGCGACTCGATGGGGACACCTGACTGGAACGGTATGGAGATCCGCATCGGGGACAAGGAGGGACGCTTCGGAACGCACAGGAAGAGGATCTGGACCGCGGTCCAGGGGCTTCAGATCGGAACGATACTGGAAGAAGGCTGGGAGAGTGAGTACACCCTGATGGGCAGGGTGGCGAAAGTATACCTCCTGAAACTTTTTACCCCTCTTGACGAGGAATCGGTAAAAGGATTCCTCTCAGGACTGGAATATGATGACTCAGGTGAACGTGTGGCTGACCTGGACCTTTACTTCAAAGGCAAAAAGATCAGCTGGAAGGATAGAGGAAAAGAGGGCGGGCTTTCAAAGACAGAACTCGGAGTGGCCGCCAGAAAGAGCATGCTCGAAAAACTTGACAAGTATTCACTCTTAAAAATGAACAGGCTTGATGAACAGCTGAAATCTTCAAAGAGATAATTTTTATGTTTATAAATACTTAAGGGGCCTTTCGAAAAAAAGGCCCCTGCTGTTTATATGACTTATTTGTTGATTCGGGTTCCCTTAGAAACCTTCCTGAGCGTTCCTTGCGATTATCTCTTCCTGCTGGTAAGTGTCGAGGTCTACGAAGTAATCGCTGTAGCCTGCGACTCTGACAAGGAGTCCGCGGTAGTTATCAGGATGTTCCTGAGCGTCACGGAGAGTATCTTCGTCCACAACGTTGAACTGGATATGGTGCCCGCCGAGTTTGAAGTAGGAGCGGATAAGGTTCTTGACTCCCTCTATTCCTTCTTCTCCCGCAAGTACTGATGGGAGGAAACGCTGGTTGAGCAGTGTTCCGCCTGATTTTACCTGATCCATTTTTGCCAGTGACTTAACGACTGCCGTAGGTCCGTTGATGTCAGCGCCATGGCTCGGTGACGTGCCGTCTGATTCAGGCATGCCTGAGAAACGTCCGTTTGGAGAAGCGGCAAGCTTCTGGCCGAAGTAGTTGTGGCATGTAGTACTGAGCATGTTAAGGTGATATGTCGGCCCAAGAATGCTGTGTCTGCCGTCTATCGTCCTGAAGAGGCTGTCATAGACTCTCTTCATAATGTCATCAGCATAGTCGTCGTCGTTGCCGAAGAAGGGGGTCTTGTTGCGAAGGGTAAGGCGCATCTCCTCTTCGCCTTCCCAGTTCTTTTCCATCGCAGCAACAAGCTGTTTTAGGGTATACTTCTTATCGTCGAAAACATGCTTCTTTATTGCGGAAAGGCTGTCTGTGACTGTACCTATGCCGGTGCACTGGATGTAGTCAGAGTTATAGCGTGGTCCTCCGTTGTAATAGTCTTTGCCTTTCTGTATGCAGTCCCGTATAACCACAGAAAGGAAAGTAGCTGCCATCTTAGTTGCGTACTGGTAGCGCAGGTAGTTGTCTACTTTGATCTTTGTCTCTACTGTGTAATTGAGCTGTTTATCAAATGCAGCATAGAGATCTTCAAAGGTTCTGAACTCACTGATGTCGCCTGTTTGGATGCTGACCTGCTTGCCTGTCAGCATGTCGACTCCGTTTGTAAGTACGTACTCAAGAAGCTTGGGAATATTGAGGTATCCATGGAGCAGATATGCCTCTTTGCCAGCCGCTCCTGTCTCGATGCATCCGCTTGTGCCGCCTTCGCGTGCATCTTCAAGTGTCTTGCCTACACGCATCTGTTCCTGGATGACCATGTCGGCGTTGAAGACCGAAGGATAACCCATGCCGTTGCGGAAGACCCTTGCTGCAGCACGGATAACGCTGTCAGGCGTGCGCTCGCTTACCTGGATGTTGCCCTGGGGTTGCAGGAGGCGAAGTTCGTCAAAGATCTCGAGGCAGATGTATGTCACTTCGCTCGATCCGTCAGTGCCGTCAGCCTTAAGTCCGGCCAGGTTGATGTTCGTGAAGTCGTTGTAGGTCCCGCTTTCGGCTGCAGTTACACCGACCTTGGGAGGTGCGGGGGTGTTGTTGACCTTGATCCAGAGGCAGGAGAGGAGTTCTTTCGCCGCTTCTCTGTCAAGTGTTCCGGTTTTTACACCCTTCTCATAGAACGGGGCGAGGTGCTGGTCAAGATGACCGGGGCTCATAGCGTCCCAGCCGTTGAGTTCCGTTATTGTGCCAAGGTGCACGAACCAATACATCTGGACCGCTTCCCAGAAGTCTCTCGGCGCGTTTGCGGGTACCCATCTGCAGACATCGGCTATCTTGAGAAGTTCTGCCTTGCGTTTGGGATCGCTCTCACCGGCCGCCATCTTTTCGGCAAGCTCGGCATGTCTTTCAGCGAAGATGATGACTGCATCGCAGGAGATATCCATACCCTGGAGCTGTTCGTCTTTTGCTGTGGCTTCGGGATCTTTCAGGTAGTCCAGCTTTGCACGTGCTTCGGCTATCTGTTTTTTTAGGTCTAGCATGCCGTTTTTGTAGATAAGTCCGTCAAGGGCAGTGTGTCCAAGGGCTCTCTGTTCGCCGAATTCAGTGAAAGTTCCGGCTTCGTAGAGCTTGGTCCAGTCCTCAGGCATGCGCTCAAAAAGCTTGTCTCGCATGCAGCGGCCGCGCCAGAAGGGAATTACTTTCTCTTCGTAGATATTGATATCTTCAGGATCTACTGTATAGTTCTGCTGTTTTCTGATGTTGAGTATCTCAAGGTCTTCCCTGGAATGGCAGGTCAGTTCAGGGAATGTCGATACAGACTTTGGTTTCGAGCCTCTCTCCCCTACGATCAGCTCTTCTTTTCCGATGAAGATATTTTTATTCTGGCAGATATACCTGAAGTTCATGGCGCGCATAACGGGCATAGGATACTTGTTGTCGTTCTCTTTGTAGAACTCAGTCTCAAGAACGGCTCTTTCAATGCAGATTGAGGGATGTGCTTCAAAGCTTTCGTCGCGGAGACGTTTGATGCGCTCATTCATGTTTCTTACCTCCCTGGGTGTTGTCATCTGATATTTATGTTATGTTTTAAGTATTTCCCGACCTTTGCAGCTATGCGCTCAGGTCTGCCACTTTTATAATAATGCGCACTAAGCGCAATATCTTCCGGAATAGGGGTGTTCTTATCCGCCTATGTGTGTGTTCAAGCCAAAACTTTCCAGTATTCCAGCGGCCCTCCGTGTCTGGTTTTCAGTAGGAGGCAGGAGGTCCGGAAGCTTGTAATCCATGTTCCACCGCTTATGCTTTCCCCTGGCCACTGTGTGGTAGGGAAGTATGTTCACTCCGGTTATCCCTTTGAGCTTTGAGATGAACTCACCGGTTGCCCTTACATTCTCGTCATCTGAGTTGAGGCCCGGCATAAACGGGAACCTGATATTGATCTTTGATCCGAATTCAGAAAGGGCTACAAGATTTTCAAGAATTATCGAGTTGTCCACTCCGGTGTATTCCCTGTGTTTTTTCGGATCCATATGTTTCAGATCATACAGAAAAAGGTCTGTCTCCTTTGCAGCTTCGATGATCACCTTTTTGTCTACGAATCCGCAGGTATCTATCGCTCTGTGAAAACCTTCATGTCCGCAGGCTTTGAGTGCCTCTATGACGAATCCGGGCTGCATGAGGGGTTCTCCTCCCGAGAAAGTTACCCCGCCGCCGTCCCTGAAAAAGATCTCGTCTTTCCGGAGATGTTCCATAAGCTGCTCAACCGTGTATTTTCTGCCGCAAAGCTCCCGCGCACCGGAAGGGCATACATCTTCGCATATTCCGCATCCGTCACAGAGTCCTAGGTCTGTTGTCAAAGTACCTTCTGTTGCTGATATTGCTTTGTTGGGACATGATCTGACACATGCTCCGCACCCGATGCACTTTTCACTGCGGAAGAGGATCATAGGGGTCATCGACTGGCTTTCCGGGTTGTGGCACCACCAGCAGGAGAGTGGGCATCCTTTCATATGTACCGTTGTGCGTGTTCCCGGGCCGTCGTGTATGGAGTATTTCTTTATGTCAAAAATGATCCCAGTTGTACTCAATCCGGTTATGCCTCCTCAGATACGTCCAGTTCAGAATGTTTAGCGAAATAATATTTTCTGATAAATCTTTCCTGGACCTGGAACGACCAGTGTACGTCCCTTATATATTCTGCCGCTCCGTTGAAGTCACCTTTGCGAAGCAGCTCTATGAGAGCCTTGTGTTCCTCCAGGGAGTGCAGTTCCCACTCCTTGACGTAGGTCTTGTTTCTTGGAAAATCGTAAAGCCTTTCCTTGTGTATCTTTATGTATTGCAGTATTTCTAAATTGTCAGACATGTTCAGATAAACATTGTGGAACTTCAGATTTTCTTCATAAAACATTGAATAGTTGTTCTGGTCGAGAGCCTTCCTCATCTGAGAGTTGCATTTTTCCATGATCTCAGCGTCACTTTCACGAAAGCGGAGCGCTATGTGGACCATCACCGAGGATTCTAGTCCCCCGAGGATCTCATATATGTTTCGGATCTTTTCCAGAGTCAGCGTATTTACTATAACTCCACGTCTTGGGTAGATGGTCACAAATCCTTCTGTTTCCAGCTGGAATAGGGCATCTCTTAGCGGAGTCCTGCTCATTCCCAGTTCCATGCTTATCTCGTTCAGGTTAAGGAAGGATCCGGGACGGATCTTTCCATCGTTCATCTGAAAACGAAGGTAGTCGTAAACCTGCTCCCTGAGAGATTTGATAGTAAAAAAAGAATCGTTGCTGCTGCTCATGACATTACCCCTCTCTACAATTGTATCACAGATATATCAGGTTGCAATACTTGAAAGAAAAAATGTATAATTCAGTCTGTCTTATGTTTTTATAAAAACCTGTCTGGCAGACGATGTGTGGATTTAGTTTCTCGTTGCTAACGTGATATATTTGTTTGCGTTTCATTTATTTTAAAATTATCAGGCATTAAATGATCACGTACATTTTATTATATAGCTTTAATTGATGGACCGAAAGTAAAGATAAGCTTTTTTATTTTTGTCATAAAATTAATAAGAGCAATATTGCAGTAATGATTACAACTTTTCTGAAAAAGGTTATACTTTATCAGTGATATGATGAAGCTTATTCGGATAAAAAACCTAAGAGGGGGAGCTTTATGAAAATTAAAGAATTTAAACTGGAGAGACTTTTTGCCAGGTACTCTTCAAAAGCTAAATTCAGATTGAGCCAGTCAGCGTGCGAGTACTGCACGATGCAGGAAATACTTGACATGGCAGACGAAGAATGCAAAAAAATGTGGGATGATCTCGTTCTGGGTTATACGGAACAGAACGGTTTTGCACCTTTACGGGAGGCTGTAGCAAAAAGATTTACCACGATCCGTCCCTCTGATATTCTGGAACTTACACCTGAAGAGGGTATCTTCATATTTATGAATTCTCTTCTGGATCCCGGAGACGAGGTAATTGTAATGCAGCCCTGTCTCCCATCGCTTTATGAGATACCAAGGGCACTTGGATGCAAGATAATCAAGTGGCCGCTTCAGGAGACGACTTGGGGGTGGAATCTCGATTTCAATTTCCTTGCAGAAAATATTTCCCCCAATACAAAGCTTCTTGTCCTGAACATACCAAACAATCCCACCGGGTTTATACCTGTAAAGACTGAGATGGACAGGATCCTGAACATAGCTGACAGGATGGGGACCTGGGTATTCTGTGAAGAGACATATCGCGGGATGGAACATGACCCCGCAGCTGCGCTGCCCTCTCTTTCCGATATGTATCCCAGGGCAACGACGATCGGAGGACTTAATAAATTCGGGCTTCCGGGGACCAGGATCGGATGGCTGGTTACAAAGAACAAAAATATCCTTGAAAACTGCGCAGCATACAAGGACTATACAACTTTGTGCAATAACGCTCCGGGGGAGATCCTTGCCACTATAGCCATGCGCAACGCAACAGACCTGCTCCAGCGCAACCATACGATCGTACTGGACAATCTTAATCTCGCAGAGAAGTTCTTCAAAAAACATAAGCAGCTTCTGCACTGGATACAGCCAAACGGCGGGAGCACAGCTTTCCCGCAGTTGATGAGACCCTTCGATGTGACAGAGATGTGCGAAAAGGCAATGAATGAAAAGGAACTTCTGATCATTGGCGAACGCGCGTTTGGGCTCAACACGAATAATTTCCGCCTTGGTCTGGGACGCAGAGACTTCCAAGAGGCGCTTGATGTCTTTTCTGAAATTATTGAAGAGATGGAAAAGAGCATCTCATAAATTAGGTTTTGTTATAAAAACTAAGGACTTCGGGTCTTTCCAAAGTCCTTAGTTTTTATCTGACTGAAATAGATCCGTACTTCCCGTCTTTCCTGTAACAAGGCACCGATGCAGAAGAATCACTTTCTCCGCAGAAGAATATGTCCTCGGTAAAGCCAAGTTCCTGCAGTATCTTTCCATGCTCGGATTCCATGCAGACTGAAACCAGGTCAGGGCCGAAATGATGCCAGAGCGCCATCGATGTTATGGCTCCGTCAGTAAGCTCCATCTCTGTTCCGCCGTTTGATGGCGCCAACGCGAGCATTTTTTCAATGATCATTCCTGCACATACAGTGTCCTCTATTGAGAATTTCCCATTTCGGCCCGAAGCAACCACACATATATGTCTTCCGCTGCAGATCGCATCCCATGCAGCTGCTTCGGCGTTCCTTGCGCATGCCACCCTTACCTCGGGACAGTCCTCTGCTGCAGCTAAAAGAGACTTAGTTCCGTTTGAAGTGGTTATAAGTGCGTTTTTCGGAGCGCCACGCCTTGTAATCTCAACGGGTGAATTTCCAAAATCGAAGCCTGGTATCATGATGCCATCGATCTCACCCATCAGCATCCAATCAGGTCCCATCTCCCCTTTTATTTCGAGTGCCTCTTCTTTTCCGGTGCATGGTATCAGCGAGCTTCCGCCGCAGTCGAAAAAAGTCGTTATCTGGGTAGAGGCTCTGAGCAGGTCCACCACTAGCCTGCAGTCATGTCTGTTCATTATCTCTGATGGGACCAACACTGCATCAAATAAATACTTCACAATAATATCCTCCTGAATTGATTTACCCATAGACGCTGCAACAGGTATAATTATAGTTCCATAATTATCACAATGACCGACAGGAGGTAATGATAACAATGAAAATTCTTGTAGCTGTTGACTTTAGCCCGGTAGGAAGGGAAGTTGCGCACGCCGGTTATCGGCTGGCGAAGAAGATAGGCAGCGAAATAACCTTTTTTCACTGCGCCCCACAGACGGCACGTTTTCTCCAAGGATATGACATAAAAGCCTTCATCTCTTCAACCGGAAAAGATGAGCAGAAAAAGATAGGGGAAATGGCAAAACAAAAGCTCCATAAAATAATGGAGGACGTCTTTGCTGAGAACGGCGTTGCCGGTTCTTTGGAGATAGAGGAAGAAGTGGTATTTGGTGAACCCGGCGACGAGCTTTTAAGGTTTGCTAAAGAAAAGAAGATAGACCTTATCATAGTTGGCTACAAAAGTTATAGTGCGATAGAACATCTCCTGGTGGGCAGCACGGCGTCAAAGGTAGCCAGATATGCCCCCTGCTCTGTCATGATCTACCGACCTGACAAAGACTGATCATTTCAGGCTGAAAATATTGCAAAGGAAAAACGGGGTTTCGCATGGCTTGCCATGGAGCTTGCCCTGCATGGTGTGTATAGATTTTGCTCTTTATAAAAATAAATAGGTATTTATCCCGACTGACCTTCTGTATTTATTTATAGAATGAATGTTAGAATATCAACAACAATATAAATAAAGTAATAATAAATCACAGGAGGTCTGCATAATAATGAAAATACTTTTGGCAGTCGATTTTAGCCCCGTGGGGCGGCGTACTACAGGTGCAGGTTACAGGTTGGCCCAGAAGATAGCTTCAGAGATAACTTTCTTTCACTGCGCGCCTCAGACTTCACACTTCCTGCAGGGATACGATATCAAAGCTTTTGTATCCTCGACCGGTAAGGAAGACCAGAAGAAGATCGAAGATGCGGCAAAGCTGAAACTCCACAAAGTGATGGAGGACGTGATCGCAGAAAACGGAATGACAGAGGGTCTCGCGATAGAAGAAATGATAGTTTCCGGAGAGCCGGCCGATGAGATCCTACGTTATGCAGAAGAAAATAAGTTTGACCTGATCTTCCTGGGGTACAAAAGCTTCAACCTGATAGAGCAGATATTGGTCGGAAGCACCGCTGACAAGGTCATTCGCTATGCTACCTGCTCTGTACTTATCTACAGGCCGGACAGGGCGGAACATATAGACATCTGATCTCACCCATGTTTTGGTTATAAAGATAATGCCCGCAGATCAGCGGGCATTATCTTTTGCTATGAATGGTGTTTATCCTGGGCTAACAGCGAGCCTAGACTATCAGTTTACCTTTGGCACCTGCCATGTTGTCGAGCTGGTTGAGTACATTTGCTCCTGCAACTTCGATCTTGGGTTTTTTTGCAGCCTCTTCGCGGGCATATTCCTGGAGCTTTTTCTCATATTCCGCCATAGACCTTTTGATCCCTTCGACATCGCCCTTTATCCACTGAAGGATGCCGTCAGTTATTGTCGTGTACATTTCTTCTTTCGGTTCGGTTTGGATGACTCCGAGTTCTTTGAGCATCTTGTATTCCTCTTTTACAGAATCCATGATATCTTCTTCTGTGATAAGCCCTTTTTTGTAGAGGGCGCGGTAGATTATATTTGATTTTGTTTTGCTGTTTTCATCATTTGCTGAAAGCGATTCTACCCTTGATAGAAGCATAGTAATGATTTCTTCAAGACTTATCTGCATCGGTGCGGCCATTTATTTATTCCTCCTATAAGATAATTCTGTTGCATATTTTATCACAGCAGCAAATTTGCAAATACAGAGAATATCACATATAAGCTAATGAGTAAAATACGCATTGATTTAATCCGTCTTTGGGACTATTGTAATCCGCGATTCTCCGGAGAGAGGTAATAAGAGTGAAGGTAAAACACAGGCTGAAGCATCTTACTGTAAAAATGGAATTATTTGTCCTTAGCGAATGGTCGACATTTGTAATATCGACCATTGGCTCCCTGTTGTATACCATCGGTGTGATAGGCTTCACATTGCCTTACCGATTCCCGGATGCCGGCGTGATGGGTATAGCAATAATCCTTAAATATGCGATTGGACTCGCGCCCTCAATAACTTCACTCGTGGCAAATGTCTTCCTTCTTCTCTGGGGAGGACGTGAGCTTTCTAAACGTTTTGTAGCCTGGACAATATATAATGTCCTCCTTATTTCATTTTTGCTTGAAGCCCTCAGTTTCGTCCAGTTTCCTATTGTGAACGACATGTTCCTTGTTGCAATAGCAGGAGGAATTATCAAAGGTGTCGGGGGAGGCATGGTATTCAGAACGGGTGTAAGCATGGGTGGAATGGACATAGTAATTGCGGTGTTGAGGAAAAGATATGGCATTGAGGTCGGCCGTTACAGTTTTTATATAAACATGGTAATATTGGGGGTCTCTATGGGAATAGTTGGACTTGAGAAGATGCTGTATGGGTTTGTAGCGAGCTATGTCTCCGGGCAGACCACGGACAGCGTTCTTTCTTCATTCGATAAACGTCGTCTTGTGCTGATAATGGCAAAGGATACCAAACCTGTCGTGAAGTACATATCTGACGAACTTCACAGAGGATCGACGGTTCTCTACGGAGAAGGAGGTTTTTCAGGCGAAGCTCGCCCGACTATCATGTGTCTGCTTACTCCGAGGCAGACCATGGTTCTTAAGCGTTATCTGGCGAAAAGCCATCCGAAATCATTCATGGTTGTTACAGAAGCATCAGAAGTAATGGGCAAGGGGTTCAAACACTGGAAAAACATTTGACCCCTGCCCTGAAAACATATCCTTATTTAGCCGTCTTGATCGAATCAGTGATCTATTAAGGAAGAGGGCCGTTCCACCACATAGGTATGCCTATAGAGTAACCAAATGTTAACTCTCCGCTCTGGTCATAAATCAACATTACTCGTGAGCTGAAATTAGTCATAGGAGCCGATAATGCTATCCCGGCTTCCCACCAGCTGTTTTCATTGCTCCATTCCCTCATTACCTGTCCGAAGTTTCCGAATATCTCCAGGTTTATTCCGCCCCACCATGACTTTGTTATAGTCTTTGCTGCCCCCAGGTGAAGCCAGTATGCCTGATCTCCCATCAACGGATGGGCCGCCAGGCTGAAAAGCTCTTCGTTTGTCCCCAGAGTTGCCGCGTATGCAGGATTGTCTACATCTCCTGTCTTGAGTCCCCCGGAAAGTACGACATTCCATGTCGGCCAAATGGGAAGGTAGGTATGGAACCGCGTGTGTGTTATGGTTGTCTCCCCGTTCGGGAACCATATGTCCGAATTGATGGAAAATCCCTTGGTGGGAAGAACGGGGTCATCGAGGTTGTTGAATGTGAAGCTTATGTAAGGCCCGTCAATCGTTCCGTTGTCGAGTAATTCGACCCTCTCGATCGCGTAGCCCAGTCCTATCCGGGAGTTTCTGCTGATATCCTTGTACCATGCGATCCTTGCCGTGTAGCGTTCAAGCTCGAATGCAGCAGCATTTGCCGGCACAAGGCCTTCTTCTCGGGCAGAAATTACAAAACCGAACTGTGTGTCACGTTCTGTCTTCGGGGTGAAGTACCTGAGCATTCCTCCCCACTTTGATCCGAACCTGTATTCCGCAGATCCTACGTCTCCCTCGGAGAAGATGTCACGCATCTGCGCACTCAGCGACAGCCAGTTATCAGGGTAAATGTTGCTCGCATATCCACTGAGTCCGAATTCATATTTGGATGGTCGCTCGATAGAAAAAACTACGGCGGCAGTATTTTCTGTAAGGGTCTGGGCACGCCCCTCGACCGAAACGAAATCATCTCCTGTAGAAAGAATTTTAACGGCATCGGCTACTTTTTCCATATCAAGAGGCTCGCCTATCCATTCATCATATTTCCCGTGAAGGATCTTTGCCATCCTCTCCGGGATACCTTCAAATCTTATTTCGGTTACAGTCGGTTTCACTGTGGAAGGCGGGTCTACATGGCTGAACTCACAGTACGTTTTATCCGGTTCGCATGAGATGTTTTGAAGCTGTTCGACCATTGGTTCCGCAGCTACGATGCCTCGTGCGATGATCTCATCGTACCCATCTGATTGCAGTACTCCGAAATCTTTCACCTTAGGAGCTATGACAAGGTCTGCAGCCGCTGCGTTTGCCCTGACCTGATGTATCATGAGTATCTCAATTGTCTGAGCCATAACTTCCACCATTGAACGCAGATTTTCTCGTTTTTTTCTGATCTTTTCCGGAGAAAGGTTGACAGCTACGATAGGGTGGCCAGGAAACAATTTTTTTGCTTCCAGTACAGGCAGATTGGCTCTCAGCCCACCGTCAACCAGAAGTCTGCCGTTCATCTCCCATGGTTCGAATATGCCGGGGATAGAAACTGAAGCGCGCAGCGCAGATGCCAGGTTTCCATCTCTGAGGACAACTGTTTCACCTGTTTCAAGGTCTGTTGCTATCGCCGCGAATGGTATAGACAGCAGGTTGAAGTCAGTTACTGTGACCCGAGCCGTCATTTCATTCAGGAAAGCGTACAGCCCCTTTGCGCGGAGCATACCCCTGCTGCTTCTGGGTTTTTTTTGCCCGTCCATGTAGACGTTGAAGATCGAGGAACCGCTGGAAGGAGGTTTGTTGTAATTGACGTCTTTCACTTCTGCCGATGATCTGTTGGAGATTATTTCCATTAGATCAAGTCCGGAAATTATCTCCCTCATCTCCTCAGCGTTATATCCTGAAGCATAAAGACCTCCTATTACAGCTCCCATACTGGTGCCCACTATGGCGGCAATCGGGATGTTTTCACGTTCGAGGACTTCGAGCACGCCAATGTGAGCCAGACCTTTGGTTCCGCCCCCCGAAAGCACCAGTACTATTCCCTCCTTGTGAGGGAACCCCCACTCATCAAAGTGCTTTTGTGCTTCCTGAATGGCCTCGGAGGGTGAGGCCAGTGCAAGAGCAGACATAGGGTGGACAATAAAAAATAAAGATAATATGAAAGCAAGCAACTTGAGGTGTTTCCTCATTGTATTTTCCTCCATCTCTGCTTAAGAATATTTTATCCTCTCAAACAGGATATGCATCTTGCACAACATTAGCGTCGTTGTATCGGCCTTGTTTGTGCTCACGCAATGATGACATCTTACGTTACATTATATAGGATAAGAAGAGACCGTTCTGATGGCAGTCTTAACAAGAATATTATAATGTTGTTTTGCCATATTAAACAACAAATTTTAAAAAGAGCTCTCTTTTTATTATCAGGAGGCAAAATATGAGTGATAAGGGCGGTCCGAGATACAACATCGGAATAGATGTAGGAGGGACTAATACAGACGGTGTCCTATATGACTGCATCGAAAAAAAAATAGCAGCTTCAGTGAAAATACCCACAGTACACTCCTCGTATGCTAAAGCAATAGAGAGCTCTCTCAAAGCGCTTATAGGCGACTGCGGTAATAAAAGCAGCGAGGTGGCCTCTTTAAACATTTCAACTACGGTATCTACAAATGCGCTGCTCGAAGGCAAAGGGGAGCCTTCTAACCTTATTCTGATAGGTTTTGAGAGGTACCCGCACATAGTATCAGATGTTGAAATGACTATAAAGCCCTTATCATTATTGAAAGTAAGGGGCGGACACACCGGATGGGGAAAAGAAAGGGACTCTTTTGACCGTGAAGCTGTTGAAAGTTTTGTAAAAAAAAGGACAGGAGAACTTTTTACGGTATCATCCCTTTACTCCCCCAGAAACCCGGAGCACGAAACAGCTGCCCGAAGG
Source organism: Synergistetes bacterium HGW-Synergistetes-1 (assembly GCA_002839185.1). Lineage (NCBI taxonomy): Bacteria > Thermotogati > Synergistota > Synergistetes bacterium HGW-Synergistetes-1. The sequence goes on from PGXO01000002.1 coordinate 151,622, forward strand.
GTACTGCTTTCAAATGGTTCAGGCCATGTGACCTGCAGCCATGAACTCTCATATTCAAAACTGAATTCAGTTAAAAGGACAGTGACCGCATATCTCAATACGTCCCTTATACCTGTGGCGAACAGGCTGCTTGATGACATAAATACAGTCGTAAAAAAACATAAATTATCCTGTCCTGTAATGTTTTTAAGGAGCGACAGCACCTTGGTCCCCTCAGAGTGGTGCAGGAAATTTCCGATAGAAATGATCTACTCCGGCCCGGCTGCGAGTCTCAGGGGAGCGTCTTTCATTGCAGGAGAGGACAGACAGAGCAGTTTTATCGTTGCAGATATAGGGGGTACCTCTACGGACATAGGTAGGATCGAAAACGGCAGAGCGGTGTTCAGTGAAGAAGGAGCAAGGATAGGATCTTACAAGACAATGATCCCCTCGCTTGATATTATGAGCGTCGCGCTCGGAGGAGACAGCAAAATAAAATTTTCTGAAGCAGAAGAGATCACGGTGGGACCGGAAAGGGCTGTGCCTCTCTGCAGGGTTTCTGAGGAGACGGGTATTACTGCCTGTGATGTCATTGGTCGCCTGATGAAAAGTTTCGCTAATGAAAATGATACGACCGGATTTTTGATAAATGATGGCTGGGATGATCCATCAGGCGATATCGGAGATTTCCCGGGCAATGCAAAGCCATTGCCATTTATTGCTGAAGATCTCTATCGAGCCGGCCTGGAAAAATGGCTGACAAAAGAATTTTCATACACGCCCACAGATGCATTCAACACAATGGGTTTATCTAATGTTGGAGATCTGGAGATATCTAAAACTGCTTCCTATGTGATCGCGAAAAAACACAGGATGGCAAGCTTCGATTTTGCCCGACAAATATCTGTGAAAACAAATTCCGTGCTCGAATATTCGATAAAAGATTACGCATGCAGGTGTCAACCTCTGCCAAGGATATACGTTGGAACACCTGCAAAAGTATTTGTAAAACTAGGGGAAAAGGATGGAATTGATATCACTGTACCTGAAAATTTTGACGTTGCAGGAGCTGCAGGAGCCGCGGTGAGTTCTATGGAATTTAGCTGCAGTGTGTTCATAATGCACAGCTTTAGTGACGACAGCTTCACTGCGTTCCTTCCCGAAACTACAGTATCCTCTTGTAATTTTCAGGAGCTTTTGAATGAGGCAGAGGAGGCCGGAAAGAGATATCTCAGCAAACTTGCAGAGAAAATGGGGTATCCTGAAACCAGGATCATCATCGATAAGAACTTCAATTATGTCGGACCAACTGAAAATATAGTCTCTCTGCTCTCCCTGTCGATGGATTTCCGCGCTCTTGTGGACACTGCACAATAGTTTGACCTCCCGGTTGTTTCTCCGGGATAAATGTAATTTACTTTGTGCTGAATGCATAAAAAAATAGCTTGTTCAAGTTGATCTTTTATGTAGAGGATACAATGACTATATTTAATCATTGAGCTAATATCTCTTTAAGATATGAATATTACGGATTAATGAAGATACTAATAACCATATTAATTTAAGTTTGATGGATGGAGATAATCATAATGATCGGACAGAGAAAAAAGATAAAAGAGCTATTATATTCGGCTAAACTTCCAAAGATGGAGACAGTGCTTTGCGAATCGAAAGAGATCGCTTCCTCTATCAAGATCGGCCGCTCTTCGTTCATGGAAAAATATGGAGTCTCTTCCGAGCTTGAATATAAACGCAGAAGCATTAAAGACGGACATATCATGTTTCATGCGCACATCGGCATGAATACATGGCATGAGACAGCTTACAGCCTTAAAGCCGCCTATGATTTTGCTGAAACCAACGGTTTCATTATTGACAGGGCGGGAATTTGCCTTGACAGAAGAATGTCCCTTCCTAAAGATCTGAGAAAATCCGCTCCTCAGGAAAGCGGTCCATATCTTGAGACTCAGGAAGACTGGATGCAGGTGGGACAGGCTGCCCCTATCCAGGCACATATGGGAGATTTCATAATAGGTTTTCCTGCCTCGACAGAAAACACAGTCTCTGCTTTGCAGGCAGGTGTAACGACGATAGGAAACCTGTCCCAGTTTTTTGCCCATGAGGCTCCTATGTGGAGGCGCAAAGATCTGACTACGATCGAGACAGTCAAGGCCATTGGCATAATGGGTTTCCTTCGCGACAAAGGGACACTTATGCATTCGTATCTGGACGATGGTTTTGGGGCGCTATTTCTTGATTGCAGCACAAGCGCCGCATGGGCCTACCTTGAAAAGTACATTGTCGAAGATCTCCTTGGTGCAAAACTTGCACATTGCGTTGGAGGCCTTGTTTCTGACCCGATCAAGCGTTCGGGGTGGATCTTTGCACTGGATGAAATACATGATCACGATTGTATCGGGTCGATGTTTTACGGAGATACGATATCGTCACACAGCGATCCTGAAAAAAACCGTGCTCTGACGGCAGAGTACCTTCTTTGGGACATTATGACACAGATCGAATGTCCGACAGGACACGCAGTTTTGCCCGTTCCTTTCACTGAAGCTCAGAGAGCGCCATCGCTCGAAGAGATCTGCGAGGTACAGCTGTGGGGAAGAGAAATCGAAAAAATTGCGGTAAAAATGCACCCGCACTTTGATTTCAGCGAACCCAAGAAGTTTGCTGCATCAATATGCAAGAAAGGCAGAAGGATATTTAACGACGCTCTTTCTTATCTTGAAGAATGCGGTGTCGATACGAAAAACGCGGTCGAAATGCTTTATGTGCTCAAGTCCCTTGGACCGAGAGTCTTTGAAGATACGCTCAATCCATCTGCAAAAAATGGTAGTGCTCCTGCAGGAGAGTCATTGGCTATACCAAATGATATTTTTACGAAGACTCTCGAGCAGGTCGATATATGGACTCCATATTTTAGAAGCAGCGAAGTTAAGGAGAAGCTCACTGGACGCAGGGTGCTTCTTGCATCGACCGATGTGCACGAACATGGCCTTTTGCTGATCGATAAACTGCTGCAGCAGGCAGGGTGCTTGATCGTTAACATCGGCGCGGAAAGGAATCCGGACGAGGTTGTTCTTGCCGGAGTCCAGTCAGATGCGGAAATTATTTTTATCAGCACACACAACGGCATGGCACTAGAATATGCAAGGAACGTGCTGGATGAGATGGAGGAGCAGAACGTCTCCATTCCGATATGCATGGGAGGGGTTTTAAACCAGAATACGGAAGAGGGCACTCTCCCTATTGATGTTTCCTCAGATCTTGAGAGATTGGGAATAGGGACGGTTAGTGATCTCACGCTCTTGCCAGAGTGTGCAGTTTCCCTTCTGAACTTCAGGCAATAATATGGTTTTTGCAGCAAGATGAAATCAAAAAAATTGGGAGTGGTAGGGATGACAATGACAAAACGTTTAATTATGTTTTCTTTAGTATCTGTTTTTTGTGCGGTCTCTTTAATTAGTATGGTACAGTCTGCGGCAGCAGCGCCGTTAGTCCTTAAATTTGCGGGACAGAACCCCCCGGAACATTTTGCGACAACTTCGATGAACGACATAGCAAAAGAAGTTGCTCAGAAGACCAACAACAGGGTACAGATCAAGGTTTTCCCTGCCAACCAACTGGGTGATTACTCACTGGTTTATGAGGAACTTATAAGAGGAACGGTCGAAATGGCAATGATATCTTTCCCGAGCCAGTTCGACAACAGGATGGACCTGATATATGTTCAGGGATACACAAGCAGCTATGAGCAGGTCGCTAAAGTTTACGACCCCAACGGATGGTTCTTCAAAAAAATGGATGAATTCAATTCCAACCTGGGAGTTAAGCTCTTGGGGATGTATCTTGAAGGCATGGTGGGCATAGGGACTGTCAAGCCAATGAGGGATCCTTTGAATCCGAAGGTAGACAAAGGAGTGCTTCTTCGTATCCCAAACATGGATGTATTCAAGACAGCGCTCGAAGGTGCTAAATTCCGCACGATCTCGATACCCTTCGCAGATGTTTATCAGGCAATGCAGACAGGCGTTTGCGACGGTGATACGGGATATTCGATCGTTGCAGCCTACACGACCTTCGGTGATGTTATAAAACATTGGTACAACTTCAACAAAAACACTGAGTGCCTTGGCGTAATGGTCAGCGACAAAGTATGGAAGAAGCTCTCCCCTGAAGACCGTAAAGTCCTTCAGCAGGCTGTGAATAAACAGGCTGCACTGAGCATCACGAACGCAAAGGCTAACGACCAGAAGTACCTTGAACTCATGAAAAAGAAAGGGGTACAGGTACACATGTATACCCCTAAAGAACTGAAACCTATGATGGATGCCTTCGCGGCCACATGGAGCCAGCTTAACCAGAGCAAGGGCAAGGACCTTATGGATGAATTTAAGAAAGAAATGAAGAAGATCTCGGACGAAATAGCTAAGTAAACAGCCTCCCAACGGCTTTTTTACACCACATATCCGGGACAGGAAGAGCCTCTGCAGCTAAACAATGCGGAGGCTCTTCCTCTATTGCGTCTTAAGAGCTCATTTAACGCAAGATCATTGTTCCTGTTTTTTCCCTCCGGAGACGCCCAGTTTTTTCATAAGAAGGACAAGGTAAAATGAAATGACTTCTTCAAAGTTTTCGATAGATATGTTGAATTTTTCTTCTACTTTGGCAAGCCTGTAAGCAAGAGTGTTTCTATGGAGGTGGAGTTTTTCCGCAGCCCTCTGTTTGCTGAAGAAGCATTCGCAGTATGTGGAGAATGTTTCGAGAAGATCTGTCGTGTCGTTTTCTTCATGGTATTCTGCCATTTTTTTTTCAAGATATTTTAAGGAATAATGAGGATTTACTGATAGCAGAAGGTGCTCAAGCAGCATTTCATTAAAGGAATAGACTCCCGGAGGCATAGCTAATTTTTCTGCTACTGAGACCACTTCCCACGCGTTGCTGTAAGCAAAGGGCATTTCATAAAGATTTTGTGCAGGATGTCCGATCCCGATGATCGTCTCAATGGAAGCGTCCTTAAGTTTATCCCAAATTTCCTTCGAAAGTTCTTTCGCTCGGTCGAGTTCAGCCAAAAGCAGTTCTTCCTCAATGCTTTCCAGCTTCCAGAATATTACGAATCTGTCCCTCGATACCGAAGCGATAATATTTTGAGGATCCGGAAAGATTTCCCTCAGTATCTCTATTACCCTGGAATGTGTAGCGCCATAATCTATTTCATCAGAAATGGGGTCGGAGTTGCTTTTGTATGATAGTCGGACAGGGTTCTTTTTAAAGCCAAGCCCCCTGAAATTTGAGAAGAAAATTGCGATTGCTCCCCTGGGGACATCTAGCTGGATACCAAGCCTATCTGCCCTTTCCGGGAGTTTCGAAAGATCATCCCTTCTGGGATCGAAGGAGCTTATGTCATTGACCAGCTCGTCGATCTTACTCTGTGATGATCGAAGCGATGGTGAGTATATCTTTTCCCGTAGCATGCTTTCGATCTGGTTTTTCAGCAGTGTGGAAAACTGAAGGACTATTTCAGGTTCACCGGCGATCGCCGCCGTTCCTATCACCTGGCCATTGAAGAAAATAGGAAATGTAGATCCCGGGTACCATACCCCAAGCTTTCGCGCTGCGTCTTCATCGTCGAAACTCATTTTTTTATATTTTATGCATGGCAAAGAGGGCGGATGAAATTCACCCAGTCTTTCCTTTGCCGGGGCACCGATAATTATTCCGTTGATATCAGTAATTATAATGCTCCTGCCCATCAATCCGCTGAGGTATTCAGAAATTTCCTGGGCGTATTTTTCCAGCATGACCCACACCTCCTCTGGCCGTACTCGAATCCCGGATTATAAAATAAAAAGACTGAAAATCATTTTTCAGTGATAAGCCGCTAAATTCAGTTATAAAATTTGCAGGGTCAATCCCTATCTTCTCGCCTGAACGGAATGCTGAGGGCTGCAGGTGCGCCGAGCAGTATCCCCTTTCCGGCTCTGATGGAAACTAGAGTCAGGACAATAATAGTCATCAGGTATGGCAGAGTAAGCAGAAGTGATGCTGAGATACTTGACCCCATTGCCTGCATCCGAAGCTGCAGTGCTTCAACTCCTCCGAAAAGATAAGCGCCCAAGGCCGCACGTGCAGGATTCCACAGGCCGAATATAACAAGAGCTACCGCTATCCACCCTCGTCCGGCTGTCATTCCTTCGATCCACATCTGAGCGTATACCACAGAAAGATAGCCTCCTCCGATGCCGGCAAGACCGCCGCCGAACATGCAGTAGAAGTAACGTATATATGTGACAGGGATCCCCATGGCATCTGCCGCCCTCGGGTTCTCTCCTACCGCTCTCAGGTTAAGTCCGGCGCGTGTCCTGAAGAGAAACCAGCAAAGCGCGGCAATAAGCAGGTATGAGACGTAGACCATAGCGTTGTGCTGGAAGAAGATCGGTCCGATGAAGGGGAGGTCGCCCAAAAAGGGCATTTTGAGCGGTGCCATTCCGGAGATAGTCTCTCCGATGACACCTCTGCCGAGAAGTGCGCTAAGTCCGTAGCCTGTGAGAACCATAGCAAGTCCGCTTACTACCTGATTGCACATAAGGGTTATGCACAAAAATGCATGGATCAGCGTTATCGCGGCACCAGCGAAAAATGAGGCCATGATCCCAAGCCATGGATCACCCGTTGATCTTGTGACTGCGAACCCGGTGTAAGCACCGACGAGCATTACTCCCTCAAGGCCAAGGTTCATCACCCCCGCTCTCTCAGAAACCACTTCTCCGAGTGTCGCATAAAGCACCGGGGTCCCGCTTCTGATCGCGGAAGCCAGGATAGCTACCAGGAAATCCATCTATTTTGCCTCCTCTGCAGGACCTGCAGAAACTCTTACTATCTTTATCCTGAATCTTGAAAGCGTCTCAGCCGCAAGGACTGAAAAAAGGATGAGTCCCTGAAGTATCTGGATGCTTGCCATTGGAAGGCCCATTACAACCTGAAGGGTGTCCCCTCCTACGAGTAAAACTCCCAAAAGGAATGAGACAAGAGGGACATATATCGGGGAAAGCCTGGAAAGCCATGCCACGGTTATGCCTGTGTAGCCGTACCCCATTGTGAAGCCGCGGCTCATCCTTCCATGCAGCCCTGCTATCTCTCCCATGCCTGCCAGTCCTGCTATAGCCCCTCCGATAAATGTTACCAGAATGATGTTCTTCGCTATGTCCATACCGCCGTAACGTGCGGCGCGCGGGTTTTCGCCTATTACTCTAATTTCATATCCCCATTTGCTCCTTTTCAGGACTACCTGCAGTATCACTGCTACTGCAAGCGCAATAAAAATTCCGGCGTGTATCCTCGTGCTTCCCCAGACCCAAAGCCTTGCTGCATCGGGGAAATTTGCTGTGAAGGGAAACCCCCAGCTCATAGGGTCTTTCCAGGGGCCGTAGATAAAATACTCTGATATGTTTATGGCTACATAATTGAGCATCAGCGTTGTTATCGTCTCGTTTACGTTCCATTTTGCCTTGAGGAAGCCGGCGATCCCTCCCCAAATTCCACCGGCTATTGCGGCAGCTATAAACATTATGACGAACATGGCTGCCCAATTGTCCACAAACATAAACCTTACGGCAGCCACTGTGGCTATTGCGCCCATACAGAGCTGTCCCTCGGCTCCTATGTTCCATATCAGCATTTTGTAGCAGATAAGCCCGGCAAGAGCAGTAAGCATTATCGGGATAGATTTGGTCACTATCTCGCTCAGTCCGTAGATGCTTCCAAACGCCCCGTTCAGCACAGCCCAGTATGCCTCGAAAGGATTTACGCCAAGTATGGAAAAGAGCAGACCTCCTGCGAAGAGGCCGAATACAACAGCTGCTACAGGAATAAGAACATTGACCCATGCAGGGTTGTCAAGACGAGGTTCAAATTTTAAACGGATCATAGAGAGCTCTCCAGTCCTTGCAAAGTTGCAGTTACAACTATAAATTATATCAGATATAATAGATTGCTGAAGGGCGTGAGAGGCTAATGTGGAAGACAACTAAAATTGTTTTGTTTATGGTATTGGCGGCCTTTATTGCAGGACTCATGCCTACGATAATAGATTTAGCAGACAGGACTGTAATTTATTCAGTCAAGGAAGGCCTCTCTCTTCACCCTCAGTTTACGGCTTATTTGTCATCCTTCCTCCATACAGCGAAAAATTATACTTGGCACATCATTATCGCGTATGCTTTTATCATTGGAATAATTATATTTATGGAGGGACAGAATCCTGACAGGACGATACTCTGGCTCTTGACACTGCTGCTTGTTCCAGTGATGGGAGTCATCGTCTATATGATCATTGGACCCGACCTCAAAAACATGAAGAGCAGAAAGCTGTTCAAACCCTCAAAAGGCCTCCCGACAGACAAGACTCCATTTACAGAGGACAGAAGGTTCCTGACAGGCAGAGCTATACACACCACAAGCGGAGCAGATCTGACGATCAGGAACAGTGTCGATATACTGATCAATGGGGAGGAGACCTTTGACTCCATCAAAAGCGAACTCAGAAAGGCGAAGAAATTCATTCACCTGCAGTACTATATAATCAAAGATGATGAAATCGGCAGGGAGATACGCGACATACTGACAGAGGCAGCATCAATGGGAGTAAAGGTACGGATCCTCTATGATGCCGTGGGAAGCTGGAAACTAAGGCGCGAATACGTAAAGATTCTTAAAAAAGCCGGAGTAGACTGCCATTCATTTATGCCGGTCTCTTTCCCGATGTTCCGAAGAAAGATGAATTTCCGCAACCATAGGAAAATAATCGTTATTGACGGGGTCGTCGCCTTCACAGGAGGGCTTAACATTGGAGATGAATACCTTGGAAAGGGTCACCTGGGACACTGGCGCGACACACATGTTCGCCTGGAAGGAGAATCCGTTGGCGAACTCCACAAGATATTCCTTTACGACTGGTGCATGAGGTCAGGAGAAGATCCCAAAAAAATATGTGAGAATGTTTCATGTGATGACTGCGGCGGTGCTTCAGATCAGGATCTTTCAGAACTCCATGTCCTTCCTCTTCAGGTCGTTGCAAGCGGCATTGATAACGCATGGCATTCGATATCGATGGGATACTTCAGCATGATCTCGAGAGCAAGGGAAAGGGTATGGATTACAAGTCCTTATATTGTCCCCGGTCCTATCCTAGTGAACGCCATGATGACTGCTGCCCTTGCCGGTGTGGACGTTAGAGTGATGATGCCTGCCCAAAAAGACCATTTCCTTGTTTTCTGGGGAAGCCGGGGGAACGTAGAGCAGCTGCTGAGGGCTGGTGTCAGGGTCTACCAGTATAAAAAAGGATTTATACACACCAAAACTATTCTTGCAGATGACGACATATCCTCAGTAGGTACATGCAATATGGATGTAAGGAGCCTTGAGATCAATTTTGAAGTCCAGCTCTTCATATATGACAAAGAACTCAATTCTAAATTTGCTGAACAGTTCATTTCAGACACAGAAGACTCTGTTGAACTGACTCTTTATGAATGGGAAAAAAGGCCGATCTGGCAGAAGATCCTTGAGTCATTCGGCAGATTGTACTCGGCACAGATATAGATGAACGACAAAGCATACGAAAAAAGGTTCTCAGATCATCCGTTAATTTGGGTCATTTTCGGTTCGGCGGTCCTCTTTATCCACATTTTTATTTTTTTTAAAATTGCCGAAGCCGCAGTTGATGGACTGCTTAGTTTTGTCTGGCTTGCGCTGAGCACATTCATGATGTTCCTTCTCTTCGTATCGAGAAGAACAAAAAGGATCAGTTCCGCTGCCGGAAGAAAATGGACGGACAGGGTCAGCGGGGTTTGGATGCTTTTTGTACTCTTCACATTTTTCTTCCTTCTTCTCATCGGCTTTGTAAAAAAAATGACCGACCTGCCGCTTTCATCAGGGGCCGTACTTTCCGTCTCCTTTTTTCTCAGCCTTCTTTTGCTCGGAATGGGAATAAAGCAGGCCAATACGGTTCAAACAACCGTGATAAAAGTTCCCACCTCCAAGCTTCCCCAAGGCTGCGAAAGACTGAGGATAGTACAGCTTACGGACCTGCACCTGGGACCCTTTGTCGGACTGCCCCTCCTTGCCCAGATACTCCGCAAAGTGAGGGATGTCGATCCCGACATAGTTGTGGTCACGGGAGACCTGGCTGACGGGAGGCTGACAGGGCGCAAGCGTGAAATAGGGATGCTGAGGCGGATCAGGCCTCGTTACGGTATGTACGCAGTTCCAGGAAACCATGACTATTACGACGATATCGATGAGGCAGTCTTCTTCATGGAGTCAGGAGGGATGAAAGTCCTGAGGACAGAGGCTGTAGAAGCAGGCGGGATAATCATCGCCGGTGCTGACGACAAGGATCATCTTATAAAACAGCAATGGAACCTATCTCGTTCGGAGACGATGGTGCTTTCACATGAAAAGGAGCAGAGAGAGAAATTCCTTCTGCTGCTGAGACACCGCCCAATAGTTGAAAAGGGCACGGAGGGACACTTTGACCTTCAGCTCTCAGGGCATACCCACGGCGGCCAGCTGTTTCCACTCTTATCATCAAGGCACAGGATCCCCGGATATGCCAGGGGACTGAAAAAACTTAAATGCGGAGGATTCCTTTACGTAAGCAACGGCGCGGGATTTGTCGGTCCTCCCGTGAGGCTGCTTGCACCTCCCGAAATAGCAGTGATAGATCTGGTGAGAGAAAATGAAAGACAATAAAGGCCGTGATCAGGAATTATTCGGCAGGCTGAACGATTTTCTGCCTGACAACTATTCCGGTCCTGTCTCTCCTCTTGGGTCGCACCTAACCAATGAAATAGATATTTCCGGACTTCCCGAAGGAGAATGGGTGGCCAGGGGAGTATACAGGATGGAGCGTGATATCCCATACGGCAGACAGTACGGGCACAGGGCTCTCCACAATCCATCTTCCTCGGGCGAACTCCTGTCTTTCTGGGGAGGGATGCGCAGATCCGTATACCTCGATCTGGAAACTACGGGCCTTTCGGGAACAAAGGGAGCATACGCCTTTCTGATAGGACTGGGCTTCAATACAGAGAGCTCATTCAAGGTCGTGCAGCTATTTATGGCGGGGCCCGCCTGGGAGAAGAACTGGCTCTGGTCTCTGGAATCCGAACTTCCGGAGGATGATTACGGACTTGTCACATATAACGGCAGGGCTTTTGACCTGCCGCTGCTGAGGATAAGATACAGGCTTGCAAAGTCTGCTCCCGGCTGGGACGGATGTCCGCACATGGATCTGCTGATGCTTGCAAGACATTTCTACAGGGGCAGGCTTCCGTCATGCTCCCTTTCATCCATAGAACAAAGTATCCTTGGTGTCCACAGAAGCGGAGAGGATGTGCCGGGGAGGGAGATACCCGGGATTTATACACGTTACCTTTCGACCTCCGATGCCTCTCCGTTGCGAGGTGTTTTTTACCATAACACACTTGACGTTATCTCCATGGCAGCCCTGCAGACACATGTTGGCGGCCTAGCGGAGATGAAAGGGACAACAGGAAAAGATATACTCAGATGCGGTGATCTTTGGGAGCAGGCGAAAATGAGTGAAAAAGCAAAGGCTGCCTGGTCAAGAGCACTTGACTTCAGAGGAGCCGAAAGTGAGGCCAACGCAAAGCTGGCAGAATATGCAAAGGCCGAAGGTAATTTGAGAAAGGCCAGAGAATTCTATCTTGAGGCGCTGAAAAACGACCCGTTTTCTTTCAGGATATTCGAAAACCTTTCAATACTTGAAGAGAAAGAGGCTAAAGATCCCAGATCAGCTCTCAACTACGCTGAAAAAGCCCTCGAAATTCTGGGATCCATGGGTCATGCAGATGATCTCAGCCTTGGACAGCAAAGGTATGAACTGAACAACAGGATATCGAGGCTCAGAAAGAAATGCGGGAAAGATGCGTAAGAGCAGATCCCTGACATGGGCATCAAGCCGGAATGTTCTTTGATGTGCTGTTATAATAGTTCGCACTTACAGGTTAACTTATTTTTATAATGATGCTACTTATGACAAAAGGCGGGGATAGATGATGTGGAAAGGCCGTTTTTCTCAGGATACCGATGAAGCAGTTCAAAAATTTACCCAGTCACTCGATATGGACTGGAGGATGGCTCTTGCGGATATAAGAGGCAGCATTGCGCACGTACGAATGCTTGGACATACCGGACTTCTTTCAGAAGAAGAGGCCTCCGTGATAGAGAAAAACCTTTGTCTGATCGCTGATGAGGTCAGAAATGGGATACTGATCCCCAAGGTCTCTCTTGAGGATGTCCACATGAACATAGAATCCAGACTTATAGAGCTTTGCGGACCGACAGGCGCTAAGCTGCACATGGGACGAAGCCGCAATGACCAGGCCAACACTACGGTCAGGCTCTGGATACGCAAAGAGCTTCTGGATATTTGGGATGGCCTGAACGATCTTATCTCCTCCCTTATTAAAAAGGCAGAGGAGCATGCAGAAACAGTCGTTCCAGGTTATACCCACCTGCAGCAGGCACAGCCCATCTCCATGGGCCAGTTTTGGATGGCCCACGCCCATGCCTTCCTGCGAGACGCCAAGCGTCTGTTTGATGCGTACGATGCTGTCGATGAGTCGCCCCTGGGGTGTGGAGCTCTGGCGGGATCGACACTTCCGCTTGACAGGGAGTTCACATGCAATGATCTTGGATTTTCTTCCGTAACAGGGAACAGCATGGATACAGTTGCCCATCGCGACCACTTTATGGATGTGCTCTATTTTGCAGCTGTCTTCGGCGGACATGTCAGCAGGCTTTCAGAAGATCTCATTATTTATTTTTCCACTGAATTCGGATGGGTCAAACTGCCGGATTCCTTCTGTACCGGATCAAGCATAATGCCCCAGAAAAAAAATCCGGACGTCCTTGAAATTTTGAGGGGAAAGTCAGGACAGCTTAACGGCGCCCTGATGGATCTCCTTACAATGACAAAGGGCATACCGCTCACATACAACCGTGACCTGCAGGACGACAAGCGTTCCCTGCTCAGGACTATAGACTGCCTGCACGGAATATTCTCTGTTCTCCCGGCTCTGATCATGGAGGTCAAGGTGGATGAAGATGCTGCGAACAGAGGATTCAGGGACGGACTGATCCTGGCTACCGATGTTGCTGAATATCTTGTCCTTCAAGGTGTGCCCTTCAGGAACGCCCATGAGAAAGTGGGCCGCATAGTCAGATATTGCATCGATAACGACAAACCCCTCACATCCCTGACTCTTCAGGAGTGGCAGGAGAGCATCCCGGAGGTAAAGGGCGATCTCATTCCCCTCCTTTCACCGAAAAGATCGATGGAACGGAGGAACACCCTCGGGGGGACATCCCCGTCACAGGTAAGAGCTCAGATAGAAAACACCTCGGTCCGGCTCATGATGTTTGATAAAGAGGCAAAAGAGTTCAGAGAGAGGATCCCTGAGGGGTACTGATCAAAAGAAATAATAAGAGGCCGCCGGATCCCCGGCGGCCTCTTTATCTTTTGGGTCACTGCAGGACTAAACTACAGGTACTGTCCAGCCGAAAGGATCGGGCCTCTTGCCCCACTGGATGCCGGTAAGCTCATCGAAGAGTTTCTTTGTGAGAGTTCCGGTCTTGAAGTCGTTGATAGTGTATTTTTTGTTGTCGTAGGCAAGTTCGCCGATCGGAGAGATAACGGCTGCAGTACCGCAGCACCAGCACTCCTCGAGGCGTCCGGTATTTATCGCATCGAGAAGCTCGTCCAGGCTGATCAGGCGCTCTTCGACGGGGATGTTCCAGGACTTGAGTATCTCTATCAGAGACTTCCTTGTTATACCTGCCAACACTGATCCCAGAAGGGCGGGTGTGACTACCTTTCCGTCGATCTTAAACATTACGTTCATCCCGCCGGCTTCCTCGATATATTTCCTCTCCACTCCGTCAAGCCACAGAACCTGGGAATATCCCTGAGCCGCGGCCCTCTCTCCGGCGCGCAGGGAGGCAGCGTAGTTCCCGCCGCATTTGGCGTAGCCTGTACCGCCCTTTACAGCTCTTACGTCATCCTTTTCTATCGCTATGCGGACAGGGTTGATGCCCTCACGGAAGTATGAGCCGACTGGACATGTGATTATCGAGAAAATGCAGTGGTGGGGTGTATGGATTCCCAGCTGCTCGTCTGTTCCGAACATGAACGGCCGGATGTAGAGTGAAGTGTCAGGTTCGTTCGGGACCCACTCCTGATCTACCTTCACAATTTCCTTAAGAGCCTCCATCATCATCTCTTCTTCGATCTGCGGGAGACACATGCGTTCTGCCGAAACGTTCATCCTTTTCACGTTCTCAATAGGCCTGAAGAGCTGTATCTTTCCCTCAGGAGTACGGTAGGCTTTCATCCCCTCAAAGATCTCCGGAGCATAGTGGAGCACTGTCGCAGCAGGAGATATCTGGAAAGGACCAAAGGGAACGATCCTAGGATCAAACCACCCTTTTCCCTTTTCGTAGTCCATGATAAACATATGGTCCGAGAAAACGGTTCCGAATCCTGTCTTGCTTACGTCACATTTTGGTTTTTGGGTCGTTGTTCTTTCGATCCTTATCTTATCCATGTCATCATCTCTTTGTAGAAAGATTTTTTAAAACTAATAAAAAGGCCAAAGGTAAAAATCACCTCATGAAAATATTATATAAGAAGTTTGTCATCAAGTCCATTGAGACGGGTGCTGGAGTAAAAGATATCATTAGTCTATAATTGTCGTCAGGTCACTTTAATGGGGGTGTTCAAATGGCTTTTATGCCCGAACACATTTTTAGGGAGTATGACATAAGAGGTATTGCAGAAACTGAACTTACAGACGAATTTGTGAGGTATATCGGTCATGCGTACGGTACCTGGCTGATGGACAGAGGCATAAAGAAAGCCACTCTTGGCGGAGACGCCCGTCTTTCAACAAAAAGGATCAAGGCAGCAGCTGCAGCAGGAATGATGAAGGCCGGGATCAACGTAACAGATATAGGTTTTGTATCAACCCCGACATTTTACTGGAGCATGTATCGCTTCGACACAGACGGAGGCATAATGGTCACAGGAAGCCACAACCCCAAGGAGTTTAACGGCCTTAAGGTGGCCTATGACAAAGCTACCCTGTGGGGAGACGACATCCAGGAGATCCTCAGGATAATTAAGGAAGAGAGGATGCTTACTGCCGAAGTTCCTGGAACACTTCGCTTCGCAGGTATAAACGAGGAGTATCTGGACATGCTTGTCTCAAAGATAAAACTTGGATCCCGCAAACCTAAGATAGTATGTGACTCAGGCAACGGGACAGCGGGGATATACGCTCCGGAATTCCTAAGAAGGATAGGCTGTGAAGTTACCGAACTCTACAGCGAGCCGGACGGTACATTTCCCAACCACCATCCTGACCCTACAAAGAGAGAGAACCTTCCAAAACTGATAGAGACTGTTCTGTCTGAAGGCGCCGATCTTGGTGTTGGTTTTGACGGAGACTCTGATCGTATCGGTGTAGTAGACGACAAAGGCGAGATAATATGGGGAGACCGGCTGATGGCGTTGTATTGGCAGGAAATACTCCCGAAAAACCCTGGCGCTGTAGCCATTTGCGAGGTCAAGAGCTCAATGGCGCTTCCCGAAGAAGTGATCAGACTTGGCGGAAGGCCGATCTGGTGGAATTCCGGGCACTCTCTTGTAAAGGCAAAGATGAGGGAAGAAAATGCCCTTTTCTCGGGGGAAGTATCCGGTCATATGTTCTTTGCGGACGAATATTACGGATATGACGATGGTTTCTATGCGGCAGGACGTATCTGCAGAATCCTTTCAAACAGTGATAAAAAACTGTCCGAACTTATGTCAGTGATCCCGATATATCCATCAACTATAGAAACAAGATATGACTGCCCGGATGACCTGAAATTCGAAGTGGTCGACAGGGTGAAGCAAAAGGCTCTTTCAGAGGGTCTTGACACTATCACGGTCGATGGGGTGAGGATCGTTTACGAGAACGGCTGGGGCCTGGTCAGGGTTTCGAACACACAGCCGGTGCTCGTTGCAAGATGCGAGGGGCGTACAGAAGAGGCATTGGAAAAAATTTGTTCCGACATGAAGAGTAGGCTGATCAAGGCGGGCAGTCCGGCTTTTGAATGGGAGTACTGAGATTTTAAAATGCCGGATCAAAATAGATATCAAGAAAATCGATATGGAGGATGAGTCATAATGCAATGTTCAAGAGAAATTGAAGAGATGGTATGCGTTGCAAAGGGACCTAAACACGGACCTGCTCCGATCCCCGAAGAAGGAAAATGGGTTGAGTCGAAGCAGATATCAGACATTTCCGGTTTTACTCATGGTGTTGGTTGGTGCGCACCGCAGCAGGGGGCATGCAAGCTTACATTGAATGTTAAAGAAGGGATCATCCAGGAGGCCCTCGTTGAGACTCTTGGCTGCTCAGGAATGACTCACTCAGCCGCTATGGCAGCTGAAATACTTCCCGGCAAGACCCTGCTTGAAGCCCTTAACACCGACCTGGTCTGCGATGCGATAAACGTTGCGATGAGAGAACTCTTCCTTCAGATAGCATACGGAAGGAGTCAGAGTGCGTTCTCTGAGGGCGGGCTTTCCTTAGGCGCAGGACTTGAAGATCTTGGCAAGGGCCTTCGATCCCAGATCGGGACTATGTACGGTACTCTCCCCAAAGGCGTCAGATATCTTGAAATGGCAGAGGGCTACATTATGGAACTCGGATTGGATGAAAACAACGAGGTAATAGGGTATAAATATGTCCAGCTTGGCAAGATGATGGAAGCCATACGCAAGGGTGTCGATCCAAAAGAAGCTTTGGAAAAGCACACCGGTACTTATGGACGTTTTGCTGAGGCGGTAACTGTGATAGATCCGCGTAAAGAGTAAAGAGGGGGAGAAAATTATGGTCACATTTGAAGGCTGCGCAAGGAGAATGGGGCAGATCGAACCTTTTCTTGAGAAGATCGGGCTGACTGATCTTGAGGAAGCAAGAGCTCTCTGCCTTTCCAAAGGAATAGATGTTGAGCATATAGTAAAGGGAGTTCAGGCTATTGCTTTTGAAAATGCTGTTTGGGCCTACACTCTCGGTGCTGCTGCCGCACTGAAGGCAGAAGTCAGAACAGCTGCAGAAGCTGCGGAAAAGATCGGAGAGGGACTCCAGGCGTTCTGTATTCCCGGATCAGTCGCCGACCAGAGAAAAGTTGGTCTTGGGCACGGCAACCTTGGGGCCATGCTTTTGCGAGAGGAGACTAAATGTTTCTGTTTCCTGGCCGGACACGAGTCATTTGCCGCGGCAGAGGGCGCGATAGGCATAGCCAAAACCGCCAACAAGGTTAGAAAAGAACCGCTCAGGGTAATTCTCAACGGACTTGGAAAAGATGCCGCATACATAATTTCCCGCATCAACGGCTTTACTCTGGTAGAGACAAAATATGACTATTACAAGGGCGAGCTTAAGATCGTAGAGGAGCGTCCGTTTTCAACGGGAGAAAAGTCTAAAGTTCGCTGCTTCGGAGCTGACGATGTCAGCGAAGGTGTAGCCATAATGATTCATGAAGGAGTGGACGTATCGATCACGGGCAACTCGACCAACCCGACCAGGTTCCAGCATCCGGTAGCAGGAACATACAAAAAATGGACCGTAGAGAATGGAAAGAGATACTTCTCTGTGGCTTCCGGAGGAGGTACGGGAAGAACACTCCACCCCGACAACATGGCAGCGGGACCCGCGAGCTACGGTATGACGGATACAATGGGACGCATGCACAGCGATGCCCAGTTTGCCGGCTCATCATCGGTTCCGGCGCATGTTGAGATGATGGGACTGATAGGCATGGGCAACAACCCCATGGTCGGAGCAACTGTTGCCGTTGCGGTAGCGGTAGAGGAATCTGTATCGAAGTAAAAATTATCTGCATATTTGACACATCAATGTTATCGGGGGTCGGAAGTATTTGCCGTTCCCCGATAATTTTCAGGAGTTGATGTCTTTGACTAAAAAATTGATTTTTATGCTGGTCCTTTTACTCACTCTTCCTACGGCCGCGGAAGCGAGTGGCAGGAAGATGAGGATCGCGCTTTGGAAACTCCCGCTCAATCTGCCTGCTATAGCAGCAATAGAAAACAGTACGTATGAAAAGGCGTTTGAGGGTGAATATAAAGTTGAATACATCAATTTGCCTTCAGGACCGAAACAAGTACAGGCGATGGCTGCCGGTGAGCTTGACATTGCTGAGGGGCTTGGAGCCGCGGCTGTGATCGTGGGAATAGCGAACGGGGTAGACATCACGATAATCGGTGCTAACAGCAGGTCTCCTGAAGCATTCGCTGTGGTTGTTAAAAATTCAAAAGTAAAAGAGATCTCCGATCTGAGAGGCAAAAAGATAGCTGGATTAAGAGGATCCGTAGTTCATCAGCTTTTTGTTGAACTCCTGTATAAAGAAAGGTTAACAGAAAAAGATGTTGAATTTTTCCCTATGCCCCTTAGTGCGGCGGCATCAGCGCTGATAGCGGAAAGAGTGGATGTGGCGCTGCTTGCCGGCATAGAGATAGTAAGGGCTGAAAAGGGAGGATGCAGAGTCCTCTGGGACGGCAAAGGCATAGTTGAAGGTCTAAGCCTAATAGCGGCGAGACGTGAATTTGCTGAAAAAAACCGGGCCGCGATAAAAAAATATCTGGAAGCAAGGGAGAGGATCCGTATTGACGCGGTCAATTCTCCGCGTAAAATTATCCCGCTGCTGAAAAAAGAGACAGGATTGACGGAAAAAGAAATAATTAAGATCCTGCCAAAATTTAATTACGATGCCGAGATTTCAGAAAATGACATTCTTGAACTTAAAAAAACAGCAGAATATTTAAAAAGAGAAAATATTATTAAATCCATACCTGACATTAATAACATGTTGTGGAAATAACAACACTTTTAATTAAGTGTCAATTTATCTTTATGTAATTTAATTTCTCTTTACAAGTGAAAACATTTTAGTTATACTCTGAGAAATATATTTTGCTGGATTCAAACTGTTGATAAAGTTATCTAAATATGAAAGGATTGATCATTTTATGGTAAAACCCAAAAAAGAAAGCTCTTCAAAGAGAGTAAGAAGAAGTCCCGAGGTCCTTATGAAGGAACTCGATGGAAAGATGAAGAAACTTGAAAGCAGGATATATAAAAAGAACAAAGATGCAGTACATCATATAGGAACAGCGATACTTAAAAGGGCAAAATTTGATTTTTCTAATTTTTCAGATGCAGATCTTGAAGATATAGTAAACATGACACCAAAAGGAACAGAAATAATAAAAGATATCATTACAAAAGCTTCTGAATAAAGATATCAGGCGCAAAAAGAGAGCAGCTCTGTTAAAGAACCGCTCTCTTTTTGTTGGGATCTTTTATCGGTTTAGATATTTTTCTTCGAATTCGCTTAACGGCAGCGGTTTTGAATAATAATAGCCCTGAACTATCCTGCACCCGAGACTCTTAACGAAATTGACCTGTTCTTCCGTCTCTATTCCTTCAAATATGACCTGGATCGAATTATTCTTAAAAGTGTTTACCAGACTGCTTACCAGATCATGCGCCAGTTTTCCCTCAAGACCTCTCTGGACGAATGTCTTGTCGAGCTTTAGGACATCTATCTTGAGGATCTGCAGCAGCGACAGGGAAGAATACCCGGCTCCGAAATCATCGATCGACAGCCTGAACCCATATGCCGACAGTTCTCTGCCGCACGAGTTTACTACTTCGATATGCTGTGCCGCTACTGACTCAGTCAGTTCAAGCTCAAGCAGTTCCGGTGGAACCTTATGCCTTTGGGACATTATTTTCAAATATTTCGTAAAGTTGCTTCCCATAATGTCAAGATATGAAAAATTGCAGGAGATCGGGAAAACCTCTTTACCCTCATCCATCCATTTTCTCAGTATTCGGCAAGCTTCACCGAACATGTACATGTCAATCTTCGTAATAAAGCCGCTTTTTTCGAAGTAAGGGATGAAAAGATCTGGGAAAATGACCTCTCCGTCAGGCTTTACCCACCTAACCAGGGCCTCGGCCCCCACAGCCCGGCCGGTATAGCAGTCGATCTTAGGCTGGAGGTAAGGGACGAATTCTCCCTTTTTTAATGCATCCCTCATTGACGATTCAACGATCTTTTCCTTGTTTATCATGTCCAGTGTCTTTTTGTCATAGTATGCGTAGGCTGTCTTATGTTTTTGCCTGATAGTATTCTTTGCGAATCCTGCGTTATCTACGGCGGTTTGTAAAGGCATGTCGCGGTTTTCGATAAGATATACTCCTCCGTTGAATATCAAATTGTAGTTTTGGTTCCATTTGGATGAAAGGTTATCAAGTTCGCCGAAAAGAATTTTGATCCTGATATCTATCGATTTGAACTTTTCGTAGCTTAAGAGGACGATGAAATGATCTGCAGTTATCCTGGAATAGGTCTCTTTGGATTTCTCAATGCTGTTCTCCAGTATCTCAGCTACCTTTTTAAGGACTTTATCTCCCTCTTCATAGCCGAAGGAACCATTGATAAATTTGAACTCCACTATGTCGATAAAGACAACGGCAAAATTAGCTTCCGGGTGTTTTTTTATGATCACAGGCGCATCCTCCATGAAGCTATTGTAGTTCTTGTGTCCTGTGAGCGAGTCGTAATAGAGGAGTTTTTTCAGGTTCTTTTTGTCTATCGATTTAGAAGCGGTAACTATCGTCATCCCAATTACAAGCAGGACCAAAAAGATAGTAATGGCCTTTGCCAGTTCTACATGGTGCTCGTATAACATGTCGATGAATGATACCTTTCCCTTGCTGTAGCTGTGCGCGATTATAATTCCGTTTATCGTTTCTTCCGGGATCGAATTGAGAGCTTTGTTTATTATCGATACCAGTATCGGGTCGCATCTTTTTGAAATGCCGAAAGCCACCTGTTCACTTAGTCCGCCGTAATTGATCGTGTATAAATTACGGTAGCTGGGTAAGCTTATAAGATAGTTGGCAACGTATGAATTGGCAAAAGTCGCCGAGACTTTACTATGGGCAAGGGCGTGAAAACAATCTTCCTGTGACTTTAGGTATACGATATCGTCAAATTTATGGAAAGATTCAACTACTTCAGAGATGAAATAATTTTTTGGCAGTGCGACTCTTTCCCCTGTGTAGACGTTCCCTCTATTCATTACCATTACGATCGGGGCGATTAGGAAAGGCCGGGTCACTCTGAAATTGTTTTTTGCCCCCCAAACGAAGCTCCTGTTGACTCCCGTAAGTATGTCTACCTCTCCTTCACGGATTCTTCTCAGGGCTTCCTCCCAGGTGGGTGAATGGCTTATCTCCATCTTTAACCCGGTGTATTCTTTAACGAGCTTAAGTATTTCAGCGTTGATCCCCGCCATTTGTTTTTTTTCTTTGTCATAATATTCAAAGGGGCGCCATATAGGGTCATAGGATACTACAAGCGCAGGGGATCTTTCGATAAATTCTTTTTCCTTCATTGTCAAAAGGGATTCCCAGGCGAGGTTAGTGCCATAGTGTTTTTTGAAAAGCTCGTTTTTGAAGGTGGGGGCCAGCAGGAGTATATTCTGCATTGCGTTGTCGATCTTTGAGAGGAGTTCTTTGTTTCCCTTGGCACTGCGAAATAGAAGGGCTCTTCCGGGAATACCTTTATTATTTTAAAAACAGGAGGGATATTGTTTCCGGAAACAAGGGCCCCGTCTACAGAACCCTTCATCAATGCCTCAATGAGCAACTCATTCTTGTCAAAGTCAATATATGTCGCCTTTATTCCGTCGTCGCTTATTGATCTTTCCAGCATCTGGATATGTTTTTGGGGGGCAAATCTTCCGATTCGTTTACCGTTGAAGGATCTGAGGTCGTCCGTGGCAAGGCCCTGATTTTTATTAAGGATGTAGAGGCCAACCCGGCATACCCCTGCTTCCTTTGTTGAATAGTCAACTAATCTTTCAATGTCTTCATTGCAGTGGACATGGCTCAGCAAATCTACCCGGCTGTTCCGCAGGGATTCTATAGAATTTTTTACTGTTACCGGAACGAACTCCAGTTCCCAGTTGTAATATTGCGCTATCTCATGTAGGTAATCGTAACTGTAGCCATGTTCGCCGTTTTTCTGGGCTACATGTGAAGATATTTCATGAGTGAGGTATCCTACCCTGATCAACTCAGGCGGAGCAGTATTGGCGAGGACAGGTAAAGGCGCGCAAAATAACATGGCCTGAAAGGCAATTGCTCCAAGCACTGTCAGGATAAAACTATTTATATGGCGTTTAGGTTTTACAGGCATATCGGCACCTTCCCTTATCCAGGATATAATGGAAAGGCAAAACTGCTGCTTTCTGCATACTGCTATCGATTTGCTAAAATATGTCCTAGATTATAAGGGTTTTCAACGGATAATCAAAGCAGGAATATATAGTAATAATTAGTTTAAAAATGGAAATGACGGATGGCTAAAGGTTCTCTCCGAGGGCGATCACAAGATCATTTACGTTCGTACCGGTCGGGCCTGTTTTAAATAATGACCCTGATATACTTAAGGCGTTGTACGAGTCATTGTCCTCAAGCATCTCCATCGGTTCGCGGCCGGCAGCGCTGATCTTTTTCCAGGTAAGGCCGTCCACTATACCTCCGGCAGCATCGGTCGGGCCGTCTGTGCCATCAGACCCTGCTGACAGGATGACAATGTTTTTAGATCCCGATAACTTCTCTGCCGCGGCAAGCGCAAGCTCCTGGCTCCTTCCGCCATTACCGCTTCCCTTTACCTTTACGGTTGTCTCTCCTCCCCAGATGAGGCATCTTTTAGCCTTGCCTGAGCCGGGGCTGTTCATTTCTCCCTTAGAGTGTTCTGCTACCGCAGCTCCTGTAAGTCTTGCTTCTCCTTCCAGGCTCTCTGTCACGATCTTTGAGATATAGCCTCTCTTTTCTGCCGCCTTTTTCGCTGCCCGGCATAACCCCGCAATGTTACCGGCGATCTCGAATGAGACATTGTCCAGAGATTTGGGAGTTTCTGACCTGATAGCAGACTCAAGGTTCGTGGAGAGAGGGATTCCATACTTCATGAGAATCGACAGCGCCTCCTGTGAGGAAGAAGGATCAGGTGCGGCAGGTCCGGATGCTATCATGTCAAGTTTATCCCCCAGGACATCGGAGAGTGTGATCTGGAATATTTCAGCCGGCATGCAGTGGTTCGCGAACCTTCCGCCCTTTATTGAAGAAAGATGTTTCCTGACCGTATTAAGTTCACAGATATCAGCTCCACCGAGGAGGAGCCTGGATGTTACATCTGAGAGGGATCTTAGTGAGAGTCCCGGTGCGGGTTTTTCAAAAAGAGCCGAGCCTCCTCCCGAAACAAGAAAAAGAATGGTTTGGTACCTTCCTGCTTTTCGTGTGATCTCAAGTATCCTCTCGGTCGCTTTCAATGTGTTGCTGTCAGGGAGCGGGTGTCCTGCTTCAAATATCTCTATCCCGGAAAGGGGGCCTCCTGAATGTCTGTATTTTGTAACGATGGCCCCGCAGACTATCCTTTCTTTCAGCTCTTCAGAGGCTGCTTTTGCCATTGTCCAGGAAGCCTTGCCTATCCCTATCAGGATAATATTATCCCTGAGGCGGGCGTTGGCGAGGGATCTTTTCACTGCCCTGCCGGGAAGCATCTCAAACAATGCCTCCCTGAATATTTCAGCTGCGTCCCTTCGCATCCGCCCAAGCATCAAATTTTCACAAGGTACCTTTTGTTAGAGCTTCACGTCAATAATAGCTGTGACTCCCACTCCCTGGACCCGTTTGAACTGCTTGAGGGGATTTTCGGAGTCGATCGGTATCAGCGCCTGGGCCCTGATCCTGTTAAATTCGCCTTCCAGCTGACCAACAGCTTTTACCCTGTCAACTGCAGCCTTTGTAACTCCGCCGACCTGTGCCGCCCCGATCCTTGTCCCGTTTCCTATGGATACTATTGGGACCACTTTCGTATACCCGTTAAACTTTACTCCCTTGTTGAAGGTGAGCGTGTTAATGAAATCATTCAGCTGGGGGCCTATAGCTTTCACAAGGGCTCCACCGCCAAATATGAGCGCCCCTTCTTTCAGTATGTCTCCAATGCTCGCATAAGCCAGTGGGGCTGCGAAAAACATTGAGCAAACGATAAGCATTGCTGCAACAGTCTTTTTGATCTTCAAAAGAAGCACCTTCCTTTCATGATGAGCAAATATTAAGTGTTTGACGGGAGTTCTGCATCAGCCTTTTAAAGGATTAGGGCATGATAACAGGGATCGATGTGTCAGACTTTCAGAGAGATCAATAACAGCATGGGATGTCATTTTTCTTTGCGCTCTCTGTCCATCTGGGGACAGGAGGTACGATCTCTGTTTCATCAGGAACGGGTACTTCTATGAGTACCGGTCCATTGTAGTTTATGGCTTCGCTCAATACTGAAGTTATATCATTCGGATCGTCTATCTTATATGACTTAACTCCGAAAGCCGTCGCCACTCCTGCGTAGTCGACCGATCCAAAGTTTGTCGCGAAGAAATCTGAATGATATACGTGCTGAGTTTCTCCCTTGATCCAGCCGAATACGTTATTACGGAATACTATCATCTTTATGTTCAGGCCAAGCCTTGAGTATGTTTCCAGCTCACCGCAGCTGAAGTGAAAACTGCCGTCTCCTCCCATGGCAAATACCGTACTGTCCGGATGTGCCGCAGCGACCCCGACTGCCGCCGGCAGAGAATATCCAAGCGCTCCGTTGGAATAGTTTGATATAAACATGCGTCCCTGCCGTTTCTGGACAAGGAATGCGGCAGAGAAGATACTTGCCATTGACGGTTCAACGACCACAAAACTTTTTTCGGGCAGCAGCGCTTCGAGTTCCTTCACGAAACGTATAGGATGGACAGGCGTGTCAGGACATGTACATGGTTCTTTTGTTGATCTGTCCAGCTCAGCCATGGCGGCCCTGATCTCAGATGCATTTTCTGAGCTGCTTTTAATGCCGTACTCTCTTATTTTTTCTGCCATGTATCCCAGGGTCGCCTTCGCATCACCGACAAGGACTGCCTCTGTCGGGTAATTGTTTGCAGCATCTACCCCGTCTATGTTAAGGCTGATTATCTTTGGTCCTCCGACATTTGGGGGAAGCTTCCATCCATCAGTTCCTGCTGAATCGGTATTGGAGCCAATAAAGAAAACCAGGTCAGCTGTCTGGAGGAATCTGTTTGACCAGCTTGTGCCTCCCCTTGCTCCTATCAGCCGGATGGAGAGAGGATGGATTTCGGAAACGGTACCCTTGCCGGTCATAGTACAGCCTACCGGAATATTGAACTCTTCTGCCAGGGCAATAACTTCATCGCCAGCATCAGACGCAAGGGCGCCCTGCCCGCATACTATGACAGGCCGTTTCGCAGCAGCCAGCATGGCGATGGCTTTGTCTGTCTCCCTGAAATCGGCGACAGGCCGCTGATATGGCCATCTTGCCATGCAGGGATCCGGATAGAGATCGTTTACCTCTGCCTCTTCTTCGTATACATCCATTGGGATCCTCATGTGCACGGCTCCCGGCCTTCCGCTTACAGCAACTCTGAAAGCCCTTCGTATCAGGAATGGCAGATCCTTTGCCTTTGTCGCAAGGATGCTTTCTTTTGTTATTGCGCTGTAAAGTCTGTTCTGGTCAAACCCTGAGAGCATGTTTCTTTTATCGCTGTTGTAAGGCACGTCGGAAGTAAAACAAACAGTTGGAACAGATCCGGTAAATGATTCGATCACTCCCGGAACAGGATGCCCTCCACCCGGACTTGGAGCCTCGCTTACTCCCACCTTGCCTGTTACTTTTGCGTAAGCTTCTGCCATGAAGGCTGCTGACCGTTCATCATGAGTCAGTATGTGGGTAATATCCGGACATTTGAGCCATTCTTTGTAAAAACGAAGTGTAGTCTCTCCAGGAAGACCAAAAACGTGTTTGATCTCGTGGAGTCTGAGCATTTGAAGAACTATCCGGGCTCCTGTCATTTTCATATTGATCCCTTCCTTCCTATCTTATTTCTTATATAAAGCCGAAAAGTTTCCGGCACTCTCGATGACGTCTGTAAGGTGGGCCTCCATCAGGTCTGCGGCCTGTTTTGGATCTCTTTCCTTAATAGCTGTCAGGATTTTTTCATGAGGTACATTGAGCGGAGTATCGGAGATCCTGAATGTCTCTATGAAGAAATTCTGCCATTCGACCGAAAGCCCGATAAATTCATACATAATTTTCAGCAGGGGCACACGGGCTATCTTTATGATCTCCTGATGGAATTCAGCAGATATGTCCGCGTAATAGCTCTTTCTTTTCATTTCTCTGTATTGCTGCTCAATTATCTTTTCCAACCTCGTAATATCCCCTGGGGTAGCTTTTCGGGCTGCATGTAATGCTGCCTCGCGTTCGATGGCCTTTCTGACCGTAAGGATATCCGTCACCGAATGTCCTGTTAAGTTTCCCGAGTTTTTCAGGAGTATCTCCAAGGTCTCTGCTGTATGTCTGGCATTCCTCAATGCGGACAGTTTCTTTGTCCCCTCATTGGTAGTAACGTGGCCTTGAAAGCCCACTTTTGTCAGTAAGCCTCTCTCCCGCAAAGACCTTAATACTCTTCCTGCCCCTGCCTCGCTGATGCATATTCCCTTTTCTCTCAGCATTACAGAGATGGAACCGGCTCCAACAGGAACATTTGTGGCCCGTGCAGCTTCAAGGACCATCATGTTGATCAGATCCTCATCATGTGAACGCACTTTATAGACACCTCCGAAAACATAGAACATAATTTTGTTGCTGAGCTGCTCATCAACTCTGAGCAGCTGCCGGATGGATTATATAGAATTTTCACGGAGAATGCAATTATTAGTTGCGAGGCGATCGGCATCTTCCACCCCTTTGATGTCCTTTTTCCCTGTTGATATTCTTACAAAGATAAAGGGAAGGAGATGCCCTCGCATTCCTTCCCTTTATTGACTCTTATTTTCGGGAAGAGTCCGTCAGTATTTTTTATATTACCAGTTTTTGGCCTGGATCTCAAAATGTGCCTGCTGGTGATCGCAGACAGGGCATTTTTGGGGAGCTTCTTTGCATTCGAATATCGCTCCGCAGTTGCGGCACTTCCAGAAGACTTTTCCGTCCTTCAGGAATACGTGCCCTTCTTCAATGTTCTTCGCAAAATCCTTATAACGTTTTTCATGTTCTGCTTCGACTTTTGCTATATTCCTGAACATCTCAGCAAGTTCCCTGAAGCCCTCTTCTTCTGCTTCCTTTGCCATTCGAGGATACATGTCGTTCCACTCGTAGTTTTCACCTTCAGCTGCCGCCTTGAGGTTATCTGAGGTCGATCCTATTCCTGAAAGTGCCTTGAAGTGGAGCTTAGCGTGTTCTTTCTCGTTGTCGGCTGTCTCGAGGAAGATGGCTGCTATTTGTTCATATCCTTCCTTTTTCGCAACTGATGCAAAATAGGTGTATTTGTTGCGTGCCATCGACTCTCCTGCAAAAGCTTCCCACAGGTTTTTTTCCGTTTTGCTTCCTTTAAGTTCCATATGTGACGCCCCCATGCCTTATAATTTTTATTGCCATAGATATTTTATAACTATTATATTTAATGTCAAAATATGTAAGCTATTTTGCCGATAAGTCACTTGAAGACTGAAAGTTATGAATGTATACTCTTAAAACCGTTCAAAAAATTACCTAATTTAAAAGCGAAAATGCAGACCAATTTTAGAAAACATTGATGTTTTTGTATGATTTAAAGTATCAGCCAAGGAGGGAACAATATGGACAATATCCATTCGTCTGAGTCTGAGGTGACAATTTCTTTTTGCGCTGCTGCAGGACTGGGTCTTCAGACAGCTGAAGACCTGGCGAGGCAGATGCTCTCAAAAGCCGGTTATTATGTATTCTCCACCCGGGAATACATGTCAAGGGTAAGAGGTGGGAATAATTCTACACAGATAAGAGTTTCCACCAAACCGGTAAGAGCTTATGTAGACAATATCGACTGGCTTTTCGCGCTTTCTCCGGAGCTAAGGTCCAACATAACAGAAAAAATTTCTGAAAAAACAAAAATACTGGGTGACGCGTCTGCAATGGAAGGTGAGATATCTTCCCTTGGAAGAAAAATGATAGACCTCGACCTTGCGAAAAGGGCTGCCGATCTCGGGAGCCCGAAATTCTCCTCGATGATAGTTGCCGGGTTCATAGCAGGCATCTTTATGCTGGAAGAGAATGCCGCAGATGAACTGATCGAAAAGCGTTTCTCCGACGCAGATCTCTCAGAGAAAAATAAAATGGCATTCAGGACCGGACATCAGCTTGGAAAGGACAACGTCGGAGGCAAAGCTGTACTGACGGCACCGGATAAACCGGCCGGAGATGAAATATTCCTTGACGGAAACAGTGCTGTTGCCCTTGGATCGGCTTCTGCCGGCTGCAATTACATAACGGCATACCCGATGTCTCCCGGAACAGGTGTCTTTTCATATTTTGCGAAAAACGCAAAACTGCTGGGGAGCGTAGTCGAGCAGGTCGAGGATGAGATATCTGCTATAAATATGGTCGTAGGGGCTGCCTATGCGGGAGCAAGGTCAATGACCACAACTTCAGGGGGCGGATTTGTGCTTATGTGCGAGGGGATCAGCCTGGCCGGAATAACCGAGACGCCTGTAGTGGTCCACCTTGCCCAGAGACCGGGTCCTGCCACGGGACTTGCTACGAGGACGGAGCAGGCAGACCTTGAACTTGCTCTTCATGCGGGGCATGGAGAGTTTCCAAAAGCACTTTACGCGCCTGTGAACGTTGAAAGCGCATTCAGGCTCGCAGGCCGGGCCTTCCATACGGCACACAAATATCAGGTGCAGTCCATCATACTGACTGACCAGTACCTCCTTGACAGCGGGTACGACGTTATCAGGCCCGACCCGTCATCCATACCTGCACCTCTGCATCCGGCCAAAACAGAGAATGGTTACAAAAGATACGCTTTTCCGAAGAAGGGTGAATATGTTTCCCCCTTCGGGGTCCCGGGATACGGAGAAGGATTTGTTTCCTTCGACAGCCATGAGCATACCGAAGATGCCCATATAACAGAGGACAGGTCTCTCAGGAAAGCAATGGTGGAAAAGAGACTGAAAAAACTTGAAGCATTGACCGAAGAAGCTATTCCGCCAATCGTTATAGGTCCCGAAAAGTATGACACCGCGGTCATCTGCTGGGGATCTGTATTCGAGCCTCTGAAAGAAGCCATGGAGATGCTTGGCTGCAAAAACGCGGCGCTTATAGCTTGTGAGCAGGTCTATCCGCTTTCGGAGGAATTCCGGAAGATCATTTCATCGCCCTGCAGGAAGATATTTGTTGAGGGAAACGCCACAGGACAGTTCTCAAGGGTGGTGCGCTCCCTTACGGGAACAGGCGCGGATGAAACGATACTTAAATACAACGGTTTCCAGTTCACCGTTGAAGAGCTGGCCGAGGAACTTGACAAGCTCCTGAGCGTAAGATCATAGGGAAAGGGGACTGCTGACAATGATCAAGACAGCATTCGATTACACAGGCGAGATATCCTGGTGCCCGGGATGCGGGGATTATAAGATTCTTGAGTCCCTGAAGATGGCGCTCAGCGAGCTGGGGCTGGACCCCGCAGAGGTAGTGATAGCGTCCGGCATAGGGCAGGCTGCCAAGATGCCTCATTATTTGAAATGCCACTGCGTCAACGGTCTCCACGGCAGGTCTCTCCCCCTTGCTGCGGGCATAAAGGCCTCTAACAGGAGCCTTACTGTTATAGCTGTTGGCGGGGACGGCGACATGTATGGAGAGGGCGGGAACCACTTCATGCATGCCATAAGGAGAAACCCTGACATCACCAATATCGTGTGCAACAACATGATATACGGGCTTACAAAGGGACAGGGATCGCCGACGACCGCGATAGGAATGAAGACCTCGACCCAGCCCTTCGGGGTTACTAGCAAGCCGCTGAATCCGTTGCTTCTCGCTCTCTCGTGCGGGGCGACATTCGTGGCCCGTGCTTCGGCCGCTGATGCAGAGAAAACAAAGGATATCATTGTAAAGGCGATACAGCACAAGGGCTATGCTCTGGTAGACATATTCCAGCCATGTGTCTCGTTCAACAAGGTCAACACCTGGCAGTGGCTCTCTAAGAGTACAAAGTGGCTTGACGAAGAGAGGGATGCGTCAGACAAGCTTGAGGCGATGAGACTTTCAATGGAGACAGACCCATATCCGCTGGGCATTATTTACAAGAGTGAAACCGAAAAGACCTTCGAGGAAAATCAGGCTCCCTATGAAGCAGGGGACGATACTCCGTTATACGCGAGGACGCCTGCCCTTGAAAACATAAGGAAGCTTCTGGCCTGATCTCAGGGATGAAGGCAGCAAATGAACAAAGGCCGGGCTATAGCAGCCCGGCTTGATTTTTCTAACGATTTTTTACTGCATCATCGAAAGGAAGTAGTAATGGACTGTCAGATCATCGGTGATCTCGGGATGGAAAGAGGTAACAAGCATGTTTGCCTCCCTGGCGGCAGTTATCACTCCATTGTCAGAGGAAAGTATCATGACATCTTTTCCCACTGACGAAATGTAGGGGGCCCTGATGAAATACATCGGGATCTTCCCCATGCCTCCAAAATCGCCCGTTGTCATGAAACTCCCCAGCTGTCTTCCGTAGGCATTCCGTTTTACGGTGATATCCATGACTGCAAAATGTTTTCTGTCGTCGTTCTCTATTCTTTTAGCCAGAAGCACCATTCCGGCGCATGTACCATAAACAGGGAGCCCTCCCTTTATCATCGGCAGGATCATATCGAAAAGCCCCGATTCCCGAAGCAGTTTTCCCTGAGCAGTGCTCTCTCCTCCGGGGAAAATCAGCCCATCGATATTAGGGGAAAGATCTGAGGGAGACCGTATCTCCTTTACGGATACCCCAAGCTTACCAAGAGCTGAACAGTGTTCCTCAAAAGCTCCCTGGACAGCCACGACCCCTACGGTGAAGATCCTGTTCATCCTTATTTTCCGCGTTCTGCCATCAGTACGGCGATCTCACTTTCGTTGATGCCGACCATCGCCTCGCCAAGATCCTCTGAGACATCTGCAAGGACTTTGGGATCCATGTAGTTTGTGACTGCCTTGACTATAGCAGCCGCGCGCCTTTTCGGATCACCTGATTTGAATATCCCGCTCCCGACGAAAACGCCCTCAGCCCCAAGCTGCATCATAAGCGATGCATCCGCGGGAGTCGCTACTCCGCCCGCCGCGAAGTTTACGACAGGGAGCCTGCCCTCTTCATGAACGGAGAGGAGGAGTTCATAGGGGACCTGCAATTCTTTGGCAGCCTCAAAGATCTCATCTTTCCTCATTGACCTGACTCTTGATATCTCTGCATTCATAGCTCTAAGGTGGCGTACTGCCTGGATAACATCACCGGTGCCGGGTTCGCCCTTGGTCCTTATCATGGTCGCTCCTTCGGCTATGCGGCGGAGAGCTTCTCCCAGGTTTCTCGCTCCGCAGACGAACGGAACTTTGAACATCGTCTTGTCGATGTGGTAAATGTCATCTGCTGGGCTTAGGACTTCGCTCTCGTCGATGTAATCTATCTCGATGGCTTCGAGGATCTGGGCTTCGACGAAGTGGCCGATGCGGCACTTGGCCATTACAGGTATAGATACGGCGGCCTGGATGTTCTTTATCATTTTGGGGTCGCTCATTCTCGATATTCCTCCCGCCTGCCTGATATCGGCAGGTATCCTTTCAAGGGCCATAACAGCGCAGGCTCCGGCCTCCTCAGCTATGCGCGCCTGTTCCGGTGTGGTCACGTCCATTATTACTCCGCCCTTGAGCATTTTTGCGAGATCTCTATTAAGTTTCACCTGTTCACTGATGATCATTATGATCATTCCTCCTTGTAGTTTATTAAAAAGCGTATTATATTTATAAGTGTCAATTGTCATTTCCACAATGGACAGATTTTGGCATTTTAAACATGACAGATTGGAGCGCATAAAGTGATATATGATTTCATCGTAATTGACCCTGATTCTCATGTCCCTCTATGGATGCAGATCTACCATGGAATGACTGAAGCGCTTGAGAGGCAGATGATAGAGCCTTCAGACAGGCTTCCTTCTATCCGTGACTTGTCGGAAGGTCTGGGAATAAGCCGTTCCCCTGTGGAAAACGCATATGTTCACCTGCAGCTGGATGGCTTCATAGAAAGCAGGCCCAAAAGCGGATATTTTGCACTCAAAAGGCCCAAGGAGCCGAAGGGCGAGCCGAGCCTTAAGCCGGAATTATCGAAGTATTCAGTCCTTTACGACCTGACCAGCACCGGAATAGATTCAAAGACGGCCGATATCCCGGTATGGAGAAAACACCTGCGTGCTGCCCTGAACATGCAGGACAAGATAATCTCCGGAGGAGACCCCCAGGGTGAGTCCGAGCTGAGGGATGCCCTGGTCAGATACTGCTTTGAGGCACGCAAAGTAAAAGCATCCGCAGACCGTATAGTTATATCGTCAGGAACGCAGCAGCTGCTTACAGAACTGTGCAGGATGATGGGAAAGGTCGGGACGGTGGCTATAGAGCGCCCGGGATATGCTCAGGGGGAGCGTATTTTTCGTGATTTTGGCTGGAAGGTCGAGTACGTT
This sequence comes from Synergistetes bacterium HGW-Synergistetes-1, assembly GCA_002839185.1. NCBI lineage: Bacteria > Thermotogati > Synergistota > Synergistetes bacterium HGW-Synergistetes-1. The sequence continues at coordinate 184,369 of PGXO01000002.1, forward strand.
GGCAACGCGGGTGAATTGCCCGGCAAAGAACTGAGCGGGCAAAAGTACGCTCTCTTTGCTGACATTACATCCAACAGACCGCAGATGTCTCTATCAAAAATATCAAAAAGACGAAAAGACCTGATCGATTGGGCCGAGGAGAATGATTCTTATATACTGGAGGATGACTATAACGGCGAGCTTCGCTATCTTTCAAGATCAGTACCCTCACTCCAGGGTGCCTGCCCTGAGAGGGTGATATACATTGGCAGCTTCTCCAGGCTTCTTCTTCCTTCCGTTCGAATAGCCTACATGGTAGTTCCCCATGATCTTGCGGAGACTGCGAGGATAAAAAGCTCGCTTTATGATCAGACATCCAGCAAGATAGAGCAGCTTGCCCTTGCAGAGTACATCAGGGATGGGCATCTGGAACGCCATATCAGGAGGAGCAGAAAGACATATCAGGTAAAAAGCAAAGAAATGCTCAGGGCACTTAACGAGGTTTTTAAGGATAAGGCTGAGTGCAGGCTTCTGGAAACGTCACTCTGTGCAGCTGTGACTATCAAAACAAATACAGACGAAAGGGCCCTTTTCGGATCAGCCTCATCAGGAGGGATAATGGTAGACCAGCTCTTTTGCTCGTCCGAAGGGCGTTACACCGCTAATCTGTCTTTTGCCGGGATACCCCTGGAAAAGATCAGCCCGGCGATCACGGCACTCGGCTCAGCCTGGCATCAATATATCAGGTGAGCTGCTTGCCCTTGGCCTCGATATTATCGTATCTTTTTCTTATAGCCGGGACAGCCTCTACAGTAATTACACCGGCGAGTATCATGGCTGAGGCCATAAATATCCTGAAGGTCATGGGTTCGCCGATGAATATCACCCCGGCGACAGAGCCGAAGACTCCTGAAGTGGAGAGGAGTATGGCCACATGTGTGGCATTCGTATATTTTTGAGCGACAGTTTGTATGACAAGAGTCAGTGCGAAACCTATGGTGCCCGTATGTATCAGAGCGAGCCATGCCTTGGGAGGGATATTTGCGGGAAAGGGCTCGAATATCGCTGCGGCAGCGACAGCGAGAAGCATTCCCCCGAAAGCCTGCCAGCACGTCAGCGCGTACGGGTCAGCTCCTTTGACGTACTTCTGGACAAGGAGTATGTATATTGTAACAAAAACGCATGAAGCAAAGCTGAGCAGGTCCCCAAGATTGACCGAAAGATTCACGTCAAGCATAAGGCCGACCATACCGGCCGTACATAAGAGTACCGACAGCACTACATGCCAGCCGGGGAATTTTTTTGTAATGATCCAAACAGAGAGCGGGACAAGCACAACAGACATTGAAATTATGAAGGACTGGTTGCCTGCCGTTGTGTATAGGAGGCCAATGGCGCCGCACAGGTAGGCGCATATGAAAACCATCCCTACGAGCGTACTCTTAAGGCGTGTATCTTTTGGAAGGAGGAAGGCCTTTTTCCCGAAAAAGATCATGACCGTTGCCCAGGCAATTGCGAAACGGAGCCCGCAGAACCAAAGAGGGGTGATTCCGTCAAGGGCATCTCTTATCACAACGTTTGTTGTTCCCCAAATTAAGGCGACGAATAGTATGCCCAGATCGCCGAGCAGCATATAAAACCGGTTCCTGTCCACGAAATGCCTCCTAACCGATACACACGGCACCTATTCTAAACCTATATTGGAAAAAAGCCATAGGATAAAAATCCGATCGGGCGAGTTTAAGACCTGCTTTTTAATGAGAGTGTCCCTTCGCTGAAAGAACAGAGAATCTCACCTGAATCGATAAGAGGTGAGAGCAGTGCTGCAACAGTGCTCTGTATAAGGACATACTGAGACAGATTCATGTCAAGTCCATGCCTTTGAGCGAGCTTCCCGACTATTCCATCTCTTGTAGAAGGCTCTGAACATATTTCAAGTATCTCATCCCTAAGGGCGTTCAGGCATCTTCTGTTGGCGTCTGTGACAGGAACGATGTCTTCACATATGTCTCCGTGTGAAGGGACAAAATAGTCCGCTTTGAAGCTATCGAGCATGTCAAATGTTTCCATGGCACTGCAGTAGTCCGCGGTGAAGGGGATGCCGTACTTGTTGAGTATCCTTTCGGATATGACCGAATCTGCAGTAAAGAGGACATCGTCAGGAGTCAAAACCCCGATCTGCCCGTGCGCATGCCCCGGAAGATTTACTATCACAAGCCCCCATCCCTCGATGGCGGTATCGGGCCTCAGCAGAAGGGTCACATTCGAGGGTTCAGCCTGAAGGAATTTATTGGATATTGCCTTTGGAGCTCTCCCTGACCACAGTATCTGTGGTTCCATCTCCGGCATATCGATGAAGGGGGCTTCCTTGGCAGAAGCTGCGATCCCGCATTCCGTCCTCTTTTGTATAAAGGCATTGCCGCCAACATGGTCAGCGTGAAAATGGGTGTTTATTATAAGTTTTATCTTCCAGTTTTTTTCTTCTGCAAGCCTGAGGATCTTCCTGCCCGACGAAGAGTCGTTCCCGCTGTCAATGAGCACGGCCTCTCCGTTGATCACGTATGCTCCGATGTTGACGGGGCCGCAGGCAACCCATGTGTTCCCTTTTATATTGGTAAATTCCATGATCGCTCACCTCAGCTTTAATTATAGAACATTGACAAGGCTGATTTATATATAATTTGAGGACAGAATAAATAAAAAGGACGGGTCAAACGACCCGCCCTGATAAGACTTTTTTTGATCCTTCTTAGACTACGTTCGGTTCTACTATGCGTTCTCCGCGTTCGAATCTGCGGTAATCCATTATCGTTGGGTCGATCGGCGGTTTGTCGCCGTTGAGAAGAGCTGTCATTATCTGGCCGGCCACAGGGCCAAGCATGAAACCGTGTCCCGAGAAGCCTGTCGCATGCCAGAAACCTTTGACGTCGGTCTCTCCAAGGATAGGAGCCGCGTCGGGGGTCATGTCGTAATATCCCGCCCACTGGCGTACTACACGGATGTCCTTCGCTCTGGGAAGCAACTTGATCAGAGTCTTTGCGATGCTTGCAACTGAGTGAGCCGTTGAGGTGTATCCGAGCAGGGGTTCATGTGCGGGGCTTTCGCCTGCAATGATCGATCCGTGGGGACGCTGCTGGATGTAATAGTTGCCGCTGAAGCTCATCAGCATTGGAGGGCACACGCCGGGATCTACGGGCTCTGTGATGAGGATCTCGTGACGCTCTGCCCAGTTGGGGAGCTTGATGCCCGCCATCTTGGCGATGTCCTGTGCCCATGAGCCTGCACAGTTGATGACCTGTCCGCATTCGATGGTGCCGCGGCTCGTCTCTACTGCTTTGATATTTCCGGATTCGACTTTAAGGCCCTTAACTTCAGTAAATTTGTAAAATTTTGCTCCGTGGCGCTTTGCCGCTTCCTGAAAGGCGAATGTGGTCAGGAACGGGTCTGCATGTCCGTCTCTCTGATAGAAGGTGAATCCCAGTGCGTCGTCTACCGCTACGCCGGGACAAATCTCCTGTGCTCTTTTAACATCAGTGAATATTTCAGTTTTGATCCCGAGGCTGTGCTGAAGCTCCACGTTCTTCTTGAACTGTGCCCATTCTTTATCTTTGTATGCGACAAGAAGGTATCCGCCCTGGTTGAGGCCTGTGGGCAGTCCAAGCTCTTCATCAAGCTGCTCGAATGTGTCGAGGCATGCGAGGGCCATACGGCAGTTGAGTTCAAGTCCCCACTGTGCACGTATACCGGCTCCGCAGCGGCCCGTTGAACCTGAGCATACGGTGTTTTTCTCTATCAGGACAACGTTCTTTCTTCCTGATTTTGCAAGGTAATATGCAGTAGCTGTTCCGACTACTCCTCCGCCAATTATTACTACATCAGCTGTTTTCGGAAAATCCATCATACGCACCTCCTACTCGTCCTCGGCAAGAAGGCCGAGCTTTATTGGTTTCACCGGAGGCCTGATGGTTCCGGGGTCAAGTTCTGATATCGGTTTGCCTGTTGCCTTGGAGAGCTCGCGAAGGATTATGTCGCGGCAGCCTCTGCCCTGGCAGGGTCCCATGCCTACGCGGAGTTCTCTTTTGAGTTCGTCAAAAGTGTCGTATCCGCGCGCGATCCATTCACGGATCTCGTCGATCTCTATCTCTTCACAGCGACAGATGACATTCTTTTTCTCTGTCATGGCTAGCACACCACCTTGATGGCGCGGATCTCTCCGACCA